>JAAXIA010000206.1 GCA_012270595.1 Rhodanobacteraceae bacterium
AACATCAATTGATCAGGGATTCCTTAAAAGTATTCGATCACATGATGCTTGATTTTTGTACTGCCAGCCATCTGCCTTGCCGGTTACTACTTACCAAGGCGGATAAGCTTTCTAGAAACCAGGCGCTCAAGTCGTTGATGACGGTGCGTGAAACATTGCGCCGATTTACGTAGCTCGTGAGCACTGCAAGAACATATGAAAAATCCAGCCAGAAAATCCAGTAAAAACAGGTTTTATGCTGTCTTTTTATAACCTCCCCGCAGGGCGTATAATCCTGCGGGGGAGGGGTATTCTATTGACAGGAATAGTGCAAAAAGACGTGCTTATAGAAGACTACACTTTCTCCATAGTGAAGATTTTATAAAGTTGGGGTCACCATGCCCCTGGTAATTTTCTCTGGCGCAGTAGACTTTGCCTTGATACTGGGCCTTATCACCTTTCTTATAACTGGCAAAGGAATCCCATATTTTAGGGGCAGTGAAACTAAACGTTTCAGAATTGATATAATAATCTCCAATAGAACCTTGCCCCAATGACGACAATGTCCAGGTAAGCATAGAGTTGTTAACTTTTCCAGGTTCAAGATGATATGCAATATGATTGAAATCTCTTCCTCCACCTTTAATGAATTTCCCGTTAACCTTTAAATCAACTTCCTTAAAATTATCAAAATAGCTATTATTCCAGTATAAGTTAATAGTGTTGGCATCATCAGCATCAGGGTGCGCCACACAAATATCACCATAGGGACAAACGTGAGGATTCAAAGCATGGTGATCGGGAGTTATTCTTGTTCCACAGCAGAGTACGTGGAACCATCCAAATGAAAGATCATCTGGATTACCTTTTCCGGACACCTGTTCTGTTTGCGGACCATTGGGTCCATTTATGCCGTCCACCGTGATGCGAACTTTTGCGCCGACCGGAAGCGTTGGAACGCGAACGGTAACAGAGTGTCCGTGGTCGGTTATAGAAGTAATGGGTGCGATCCTATCCCCAAAAGAAATTTTTTCTTTTCCGTTAAAGGTGAATGCCTGGTTGGTTAGCTTGATCGGTTCACCGACACGTGCCCACATCCTGCTTGCAATGGTCTTATCCAGAGTCCTGCTAAATTTGAAAAAAATGGGAAGAGTGGTGCCAAAGCAAGAAGCATGAGCTGCCTTGGTTAGATTGATTGCTAATGGTGGTCTATTTCCAAAAACTACGGGTATGGTTGCTTTAATGGTATTTTTATCTATGGTTTTCCAAAAGCTTATCCATTCACCCCCTAGACATAGGGTATGATAGTTAAGAAAGTTCACGCCCTTCGGTGCTTTGATAGTGACTTTTGTATTTTCTGGCCCCTGTGATGGAATGATGGAACCGTCGTCTGTGCCAAACTTCTTGTAGGTAAAATCATGTACAGCCATTTCGACTTTACCTCCCTGGAATTCATTGTAGTAATCGACGGTTACCGGAACTGTTCCTGGCCTATGGTATGGGACCCGCACAGTTGCACTGTGTTCAGTATTGTTAGGTATATACTGAACCTCAGTAGATCCGAAGTGTACATCGATCCCATTTTTAAATGATTCATACGGATTGTAGATTTTAATTAGCTGTTCAGGCTCACCAGAATAAGCAGATAGGGTGGTTTTATCTGGTGGCGGTGGAGCATCCTGGGCTGAAATATCAACAAAACCTAGCAGCCAGACATAGGTAAAACGACATCCATGGGCTATTTTTGCGCACTTACTTATTTCCCCATCGTCAATCTCTTCGAATGCATCAATAAATGCGCCAGGGACTGTTTCTGGTTCGGCGATTATCTGTAAAATTTGACTTATTTTATTAGCTTCACCACCCACAAGGAGATTGTACAACTCCCACGTAGTGCAGCTATTGGCATAGAGTCGATAGCCGTAGCCTTCAAAATTAAGATGCTCACTTCCTGCGCAACTGCCGTCACCTAGATACTGACTTGAACTGCCACGCCATGAGATACCATGCTGCAAAGGGAGTGTGGCACGATTGAGCGCATGCGCAAATATTAATTGCGTGGACAGAAAAAACATGACACTGGCACAGATGACTTTACGGTATGCACTATGGGTTAAAATGTTGTTCATTGGAATAGCTCCCATGATTTAAAAATGAATATACAATTGAAGTGTGGTACCCACTTCCTGCGTACAGAACTGTGACAGTTGATGGAAATTAGAGTTCAAAATACTCTGTCTTGACATAGTGCTTCTCTGTGCGACAGCGGTCTGCTACCGTCATGTCGTGGCGGCTGCTGCCCAGGTTTTGTCTGTAATGAAATAACCTGATTTAAGCAGTCAGTTCAGTGTATAGAGCCAGTACGGCAGTCTGCATATCAGCCAGGCGGTAGGCCTGCAGGGGTTTAACTGCAAAAGTGGTTGACAGCAATTCGGCAGCGCGTTCTACCAGGGCGTTGTGATCGCCAGGGGCGACCTGCCCGACCGGGAAAAGTTTGCTCAACAGTTCGCCCACGCCGCCATGGGCGTAGCCCAGTACCGGGCGACCCAGCGCAAGCGCTTCCAGCACCGTGCGACCGAAGGCTTCAGGTTTGGTGGACAATTGCAGTACCAGCGATGAACTGGCGTAGATGTTGCGCACATCAGCGCGTGCCGGTGTCATCACCACTTTCTCGGTGACATTGCAGTGGTGAGCCAGCGCACGTAACTCCCGCACGTAGTCTTCACGCCTCGGCTCCAATACGCCGAGCAATAACAGGCGCGTGTCGATACCACGGTAGCAAAGGGCTTCAAGCAATTTGATCGCATCGTAATGACCTTTGCGTCGTGTGCCACGTGCCGGCAAGGTCAGTAAAGGGGCACTACCAAGTGCTGGGTAGGTGCTGAAAAATGCCTGGCACCAGGCGGGATCAGGGCGATGCCCGTAAGGAAAGCGTACTGGATCGACCCCGCGTGGAATGACTTTTAGCCGTGTGTAATCCAGTTTGCCGTAGTGCTTTAGAAGCGCATTGCGCACGCTTGCCGATACCGCAATCACGCCTTCACCGCGCAGCAGGATGGAGCTGTACACGCCAGGTGAGTTGATACCATGCACCGTGGTGACAAAATGGGTTTGCTTGCTTAAGCCACGCATTGCGCACCAGGTTAGCCAGGCCGGTAAACGCGAGCGCGCATGCACAATATCGGGTTTGATGTCACGCAAAAGTCGGCGCAGCGTGACAAGATGGCGCAGCGTCCAGGGCGACTTGTGCCCAATATCCAGGTAGATATGCCTGCTTCCTTCGGCCTGTAGCTGTCTACTGAGTTGCCCGCCAGCCGAGATGACGATCGAGCGGTGGCCGGCATCTACCAGCGCGCGTGCCACTTACAGGGTTGAGCGTTCTGCCCCGCCAGAGTGCAACGCGGGAACTAACTGGATAACGATCAAGGATTGCCTTGGCATAGCTTTTATGGATATGGACGGCGCGCTGCTTTCTTTTTGAATGACAGGCATGGACTGCCATTCATGCAGCTGTATGCATCAAACCTGATGGTGTCAGTCACGTAGCAGGTAGCGTGCCCCGCAGTAGGGGCAAACGCTTTGCCCACCCTCTTCGACAATTGGCAGATACACCTTGGGATGGGCGTTCCAGAGTTCTTCACCAGGCAGCGGACAGGACACGGGTAGATCCGCACGCGTGATTTCACATACCCTTTGAGTATGGGCTTGCACACTGGTTTGCGTAGGCTTGATTACCCCGGCAGAGGGACTCGACATGGCTTTAGGTTCCAAATGACAGGCGGAATCCACATGATAACAGGCCATGCAGGGTGGACCGGATAGCCCCGTTTTTCGGATCCCATGGTTTGGCCCGAGAAATAGGTTTTTCATTCCATCAAGATTTAGGCGTTCTTTCCCGAAGATGTTTGGTTTATGCGATGCGGCAGACTTCTTCAAAGCTGAGTCGTGGGCTGCGGGGAAACAGATCGCGTTTAGCATCACCGTAACCAATATTGACCACGAAGTTGGAGCGGATCTGCGTGTCTGCGAAAAACACGGCATCCACACCCGCATTGTCAAATCCGGACATCGGCCCGCAGTCCAGCCCTATCGAACGCGCGGCCAGTATCAGGTAAGCTCCCTGCAGAGAAGCATTTCGAAACGCGGTGGTATCAATCAATGCCTGGTTACCCTCAAACCAGCTCTTTGCGTCTGCATGCGGGAAGAGTTGCGGCAGTTTCTCGTAGAAGGCATGATCACTGGCGAGAATGGCGTTAACCGGCGCGGCCATAGTTTTGGCACGGTTGCCTTCCGCCATCAGGGGAATGAGTTTTTCCTTGGCCTGTTGCGACGTTACAAATACCACACGCATCGGGCTGGAATTGGCACTGGTCGGGCCAAATTTGGCAAGCGCGTAGAGCTTACGTAATTGCTCCTCACTGACGCTTTTGGGAAGCCAAGCGTTGAAACTGCGTGCTTTTCGGAACAGGCGGTCAAGGGTGATGTCGGAAAGTGATTCGCTCATGGGTGTCCTTGTGCTCATACTTGAGCGCAAACAGGGCGCAAAACCTGGTAGTATACATGCCATTTCCAGCTTTGGAAGACGGCTCGCGCCAGGAGGCGCCGCATACGCTGTGTATGATATGTCTGTTAAGCAGTGCTGGGTTATTACCGATAGTGCCGCTGGTCACCAACGCCAGGCACTGGCGCTGGCGCGGCAGATGAGGTGGCCAATACGTCACCTGGTACTGGAACCACGCATACCTTGGGCATGGTTTGCCCCCCGCCTGCTTCCCGCTAGCAGGTATGCACTGACTAAGGCAGAGCGCACCTTCTTCGTGCCGCCGTGGCCAGCTTTGGTCATCGGTTGTGGTCGTGGCGCGGCATTATTTACCCGCTGGCTGCGCGTGCACACGGAGGGGGATTGCTACAGTGTGCAGATTCTCGACCCTCGCCTTCATCTTCGCCATTGGGACACGGTGATCGCTCCATGGCATGACCGTCTCCATGGGCATAACGTGCTCAGCCCACTAGGTTCCTTAAATCCGGTGGATGATAATTACCTGGCCGTTGCTCGTCGCGTTTACCCGGAGCTTGCCAGGTTGCCATCACCACGCACTGGGGTACTGCTTGGCGGTCCGCGTCATGGCGTTCCCATCCACGCCGCCTACGCGAGGATGCTCGCCCAGCGCCTGCGTCAGCAGTGGTGCCATGAAGGAGGCAGCGTGCTGGTTGTAGCTTCACCACGCACGCCCCGTACCGTGATGCGCATTCTATGCCAGGTACTTGACGATGTTTCAGGTTTGCGCTGGTTCGATCGTACCGATGGTGTTAACCCTTACGCCGGGGTGCTGGCCTGGAGTCATCGCCTTGTAGTGACCCCCGACTCTGTTAACATGCTCAGTGAAGCTTGTGCTACCGGGGTGGCGGTGTACACGCTGGTATGGTCGGTGCTACCGCGCAAGCTGGAACGTTTCCACTATGCGCTTGGTCAGGCCGGGTTGTTGCACGAGCTAGGTGATATCGCCGCAAATCCGCCTGTTCCATTGCGTGAAACCGCAGCCATCGCAATGCGTGTTTATCAGCGCTTTATATCACGCACATAAATAACCTGGGCCATAACGCGGGTTTTACCTGGATTAAGTGGAAAAAGTGTCAAAAAAAGTGCCATAATATGCGTGGCTATATTTCTGGTTTTCTTGGTTTTGATCTTTAAACAGGAGGTTTTATTATGCAATTGAAATTCATAGTTAAATCTGTGTTTATTGGTTTTACTTTCTGCCTGTCTTTATGTACACAGGCAGTTTATGCCTTCCAGGTAAAAATGGAAAACAAAACTGGAAAAACCATGCTGGTGTCATGCGCAACGCGGATTTGCGATGTTTTGAAAGGAACGTGTCAGCCGGCACCCGCATGGGCAACAATCTCTGTTCAGCCTAAACAAGGTCCTTTACAAGCATGCGATGGCTATCATTATTTTACCTGGAATGGGTCCGATAATCATGACATGTGGTTCAAAAAATTTAAAACGGACAATTATGACTATCAGGTAAAAGTAGATGTTTCTTTTGTTCTCGACAACCAGGAAAGGTTCTGCCGTCTCACGCTTAACTATGATCCTTACTTTAGTAGCAGAGGGTATTCGGAGCATGAATTTTCCGTATCTCCGAAGAAAACCTGCACCGGTGATTACGTAAAATACAGACCTTATGTAGATTCTGGTCAAATCCTGGTCGTGCGCATAGATAGATAACCAAAGATTTGTGATAGATAACCAAAGATTTGTACCCCGTTTTCTGTGTCCATTGATTCTGTGTTATGTGGTGGAACAGCCGGTTTCGGGAAGTATTAGTAAAAAGACAGGGTGCTCCACGAATCGAGTTCAGGAGAGCACCCCGTCTTTTAAGCTCAATTTTAAACAAACACGTCTGAAAACTAGTGAATACGTATCGTTATGTGATGGGGAATCCGCCTGCCATGGGTATAGTAATCCGTTGTACATTTACCGGGGTAATCTTTAGTGATATGGTAATTTTTCACGAAAAACCATACCTTCCCCAAGGGCGAGGTCCAGTAATTTAAGTGTACAATACAATGGATGGAGTTATCCTTGTTAAGGAAGGTTACCGACAGCCCTGATTGAAAGGGTGAGTGCTCATCCAGTCCGCTAAAAATCAATCTGTTTTTCTTATGATGATGAGAGTACCATGACTTAAGTGATGGGGCGCCATTTTTGCATACGGTAACACTACTTCTCCTGATTAGTTTCGCCGTTACCGGTTTTTTTTGTCCGTGTGTGCGGCACGAGACATTCAGGGTTTTTCCGCTATGGTTTTCCATTTTTACCTGGAATCCATAGGCTATCTGAATACAGGAAAAGCCTAACAATAGTAATGAAAGGCATTTTACCAAATGGATTTTTAACACCATGACCGCTTGCCTCCTTCATTCAAGAGTGACCAGGGAACATCGCCTATCGTCAGACAGTATGACAAAGTTGCTTGCCGGAGTAAAGGGTTACGGCCAATGTGCCCGGTGGGCAATGTCATGGGACCTTGGCCGGGCTATATGCCAGATCGGTGCTGTGAAGTTTTCCCATCCAGTCGACGCTTTTATCGCCTGCAGCGATAAACTCGGAGTTTAGCAGCGATGCGCTGCGGTTGTAGCTCAATGGGTTGCCCGCCGCCATATCCAGCATGACGCCACCGGCCTCCTCCAGCACGCATTGTGAGGCGGCCGTATCCCATTGACTGGTGGCACCAAAGCGCAGGTATAGGTCCGCTTCTCCTGCTGCGATAAGGCAGGATTTTAGCGAAGATCCCAGTAATTGTTTGCGGTAATCTCCCCCAACGAGCCGACGCAAGACGCCTTCCCTGGCATCATCATAAGAACGGTTAACCATGACCCGTGCCGGGTGCGCTAATGCTTGTGTGGACAGACGCTCCCAAGGACTACCTTCCGTCAATTGTCGCCAGGCACCACGACCCTGGGCAGCAACGAACAGTTGGCCTGTTATTGGAGCTAACACGACGCCGAGCACACTACGGTGGCGATCAATCAGGGCAATGTTGACGCTAAACTCACCATCGCGCCTGGCAAAGTGGCAGGTCCCGTCGAGCGGGTCAACCAACCAGTAACGCGACCACTCCCGGCGCTGATCCCAGGCCATCGGGGAAGCTTCTTCGGACACGATGGGGTAGGCTGGTTCAAGTGTGCTCAAACTTTTTTCAATAATGTCCTGCGCTGCCAGATCAGCCGTAGTCAAGGGCGAACCGTCGCTCTTGTGCTCAATCGTGAAATCATTCTGATAGACTGCCATGATCGCCTCACCCGCGCGCCGCGCTACCGATCCGAGATAGGGTAGAAGATCGGTTGCGAGGTTGCTGTTCACGCTCCTTTCCAGCGGCCAGCCAGGTATTCGCGAGCCATAAACAGGGTTGCAATGGAACGTCCTTCACTGACCTCTTCACGTTCAATCAGCTCGTGCAATAGCGATAGCTTCCATGGTACGACCTCAAGCTTTTCCGGTTCATCACCGGGTAATCGCGCCGGGTAAAGCTCTTGTGCCAGCACAACATGCGTTTTATGTGTCATATAAGCGGGTGACAGGCACAATGTGCGTAGCCTTGTGAATGTGCGCGCATCATAACCGACCTCTTCCCTCATCTCACGGCTGGCACCCCGCTCAGCCGTTTCATCTGCATCGAGTTTGCCTTTAGGCAAACCCAGTTCATAGCGATGGACGCCTACACTGTATTCACGTATCAGCAGTACCGTTTTGGCATCGATCATGGGGACGATAATGACCGCACCGGTGCCGTATTCCTTGAGTCGTTCATAGGTACGACGCTCACCGTTGGAAAACTCGAGGTCAACCTGTTCGACATGCAGGAAACGGCTGGCGTCTATATCGCGTGTCGCGTGGATAATCGGGAGGGTAGCCATAATAGGATTGTATCCTGTTGTTATGATGGACTAGCGTCATCCTGCCCTGGCGCATGCCAGACGCCGTAACACCTCGGCATGAATGGCTGGTGTTCCAGCCAGCACACTACATGATTCCAGAGTGAGCGCTTGTCCATCAAGCTCAGTCAATACGCCACCGGCCTCGCGCACGATCACTGCCAGCGCGGCTACATCAAGAATCGTCACGTCCGATTCCAGTACCAGGTCCAGTGAACCACGTGCCAGCAAATGGTAGTGGCAGAAATCGCCGTAACCACGTGTGCGATTGGCATCACGGATGAGTGCTCCAAGCGTCGCCCAGTGTGCATTGCCAGCCAGTGTTTTCACATTACCAATTGAGATAGATGCCTGCGCTATATCACTGGTTTGTGCCACCTGTATCTGGTCGTCTTCGAACCAGGCACCACCGTTAGCACAGGCCCACATGGTTTCGCCATAAAGTGGTGCGCTGGACACGCCAAGCACCAGTTCGCCAGCATCCATCAGCGCGATTTGGGTGGAAAAAAAAGGGCTGCGACGCATAAAGCTTTTCGTGCCATCAAGCGGGTCGACCAGCCACATTAGACCATCACGCGCACCGTGCAAACCAAACTCTTCTCCGTAGATGGATGCTTCTGGCAGTGCGTCGCGCAGTATATGGCCAATGACTTTCTCCGCTTCGCGGTCAGCCACTGTCACCGGTGTGCCATCCTCTTTAATCTCTACTTCAATACCATGATGCCAGTAGTGTGTAATCACCTCTGCCGCCGCCTGTGCCGCTTGGCGTGCCGCGCTTAAAGCCTTTTCCCGTTGCATGGGATCCATCATGGCCTCTGTCCAGACATGAATCTTGGTATAAAGGTACCGCGATCATGCAAAATAAGCGTTCCATCAGGGGAAAGTGGTCCCAGGCCCGTCAGGTAGCGGGTTAAGACGGGATCATGCTTGCGCGGCTTAAGCACCACGCGATAATGCCAGGCGAGTGGACCGATAGATGCCGTGCCGGTGGCTTGCAAGGGGCTAAGTGCCTCATCGCTTAGTTTCAGGTGCAGAACACCTTTTGCGCTATCTGCCTGTAGGCGGAAAGTGCCGAGGGGTAAACGCTGTTTTCCCTGACTGACGGCAGCCTGCTTCCACTGTGCTATGGCGTGGAATTTCACCGGCCAGATTCCTGCAAGCTGGGCATCCACAATGGAGATATCCACTTTCCCATATAACTTTAACCTAGCGTACTGAAAAAAATGCTTCAGATTTACCAGGTTGGCTTGCAAGTGTACAGTGCGCCATGTGGCCTCTTTAGAGAAAGGATGGCATACCCTGCCGCTGAAACGCACACCCCATGGCTGCCAGACGCCCTGTAAGCGCGCCTCACCAAGTAGCGCATGGCGCGGCAATATCCACGCAAGCGGCGCAAGATTCACCCCATTGCTGAGGCGCACATAGCGCGCACGGCCGTGCCACAAGGTGCCCTCCGCCCGTTGCCATTGCGTTATGTGCATACCCGGAGCAAGCAACGCCAACGCCAGAAAAGCTGGCATGAACCATGCCAGCACCATAAGACCCGTAACAAACACGCCAAGAACAGGCAACAAAACAGGCAATATTTTCAAGCGCTCACCCCATGATGCAGGGCAATTTTGATCGGTTGCCTTTCTTGTCATCCCCTGGGGGGATGACAAGAAAGGCAAAACCTTGATTTACGGTTCAGTATTTAAAACAGTCTATTGAAGAGTTGTGGGGTTTAAGGGTTAAATCGCAATAATATGTGTTGGCACCATTAATATGATAAGGAAGTTCGAAATGATGCAAGGTATGGTCGCCAATATAGAGGTCGATAAATGCATGTGCGTGGCTGGTCGGGTTATTATATGAGAGGCTGCCTATCCATTGTCCATGTGGCCAT
>JAAXIA010000150.1 GCA_012270595.1 Rhodanobacteraceae bacterium
CAACGTTCCTGTTTGATCTCGACGAGCCTTGGACTCGGGAGCATCTCATTCCGTTGTTCAGCGATGTGGATCAGCACAAGTTCGTTCAGGCCTGGAGCGGATTCCTTAAAAGCACGCACAACTTTGAAAAATCATTGTTCAAAGAATTGAGGTGCGCCTATCTTTGCGTGCTGCAGCAGCGGAGAAGCAAGGACCTGCCCGAATACCTTAGACCTTATTTCATAAGATTTTACATCTATTTTGTGTTGTTGCTTGTTAAAGATCCGACGGAAGAACTGCCGGAAGAGTTGCTTCCGGCACTCTTTGAACACGGGTCCATAAAGGACCGGATTACATTCTCTTCTGCCCTTCTTGAGCTTATCCGGATAGACACCAAGAAGCAGGTGTGGGATACCTGGCTGCATCAGTATTGGCTGGACCGACTGGAAGGTGTGCCCGCCCCTCTGGATAATAATAGGGAGATTGAGGTTATGCTAGAGTGGTTAACGCATCTCGGCGATAAATTCCCTGAAGCCTCCCAGTTGGCTGTCCGCGCTCCGAAAATCCAGCTCGAGTTCAGCGATCTGCCGGAGCAGCTGTGCAACAGCGACTTGGTTATTAAATATCCCACTGAAACGGCTGAGTTGCTCATTTACCTCTGCAAATGCACCTGCAAATGCAAACTCGACCTCAACCACAAAAACGCTAACTTGAGAAAGGTGGCCAAACGTCTAACGGTTCTGCTCGCCCCGCAGATGCAGTACAGACTTGATGAAGCTCTGGGCGCCTGGTCTGATGGTTCAGATTAGCGCGAACGCTTACGAAAAGAGCATCACAGATTCAACAATACGCCGAGCCACTAAACCCGGTAGTACCTTCCCGCCGCCATAGACCCATCGACGTAGTTCCTGCCTCGCTTCAATCCAGTGGTGTTGGTTAATTCGTCGTCGTAGCATAGACGTCTGCAAGCGTCCTGCGCCAAGGTCGAAGGTGAAGTCCACTATAGCCGCCAGCCGCCCTTCGGTTTCGGTTGCCAGCACCGGGCAGTAGCGCAGCGTCGCCGCCAGTGCCAACTGCAGATCACGCACCAGATAGGCTTCTGCTTCCGCTTCTGTGATCGGCGGATGCACTGCATCGCACAGGTGACCATAGCCAATCGTCCAGAAGCCAGCGGGGCAGATGTAGGAAATGGCTGTGAGTTCGGTGCCACGCTTCACCTTGCGTTCGAATCCCTCGAATCGCTTTGCCAGTTCAATGGCCGTTTTCGGCACCTCGATCACGGCCACACGCGGTCAAACAGAGGAACCAGAAGTTCAGTACGCCCGCCCACAGGGCTTGGTCGGCTTCGGTCCATGCGTGGAGGATGGCGACGCACCAGTCGGCACCGTCTTCGATGGCAGCCACGAGGGCTGCCGTCTTGGCGACGCAGTACAGCACCATAAACCAAGTAGAGGTGATGACCAGACGCAAGCTGTTCGATAGGGCATTGGCCCAGCGGACGCCAGTTTTCTCGCCCTTGGTGCGAACGGCGGCGCGCAGCGTTTCGATCGCACCCACGTTCCAAGCCGCAGCCGCATCGGCACCGGTACCGATTTCTTCCATGCGTTGAGCGCCGCACGGCTTCTCAAATGCGAGCGCTTTGTCCTGCGTCGCCAGTTCGTGGCCACGCTCTCCCTTGCGGTCGAGCCACTTTAGGACTTCGGGTACCAGGCGGAAGGCTCCGCCGAGTAAACCACCAAACAATGTCTCAATCATTGGAGACCTCCGAACACCTTGAGCTTGATGAGCGCACCCGCCACCAATGCCAGCAAGGATCCGGTGGTGACCATCTTGATGACGGTCTGCCACGCGGCGTGCTTGGCGGTGTTGAAGGCATCGAGGAGTCCACGCAGTTCGCGGATGTCGTCGGCGCGGGAACTGGCCCGATCGGGCAAGAAAAAACCCCAACCGAGAACGGTTGGGATTTCATTATTGGTGGAGGTGGCGGGAGTCGAACCCGCGTCCGAAGACGTTTGACGCACGGCACTACATGCTTAGCTCATCGTTGAATCTCGCCTTGGAACAGCACGATGCGCAAAGCGCGCCCCAAAGCCAGCCTGCTTGATTTGGCCAGTTGCCGACAGGCGACGGCAATCCAGCGATCCCGTGATAATGACCCTACACCGACGAGCACGAGCACAAGTGGGTTCGGGGCTAGGCCTTAAGCGGCCAGAGCGTAATTGCTATCGTTGGCAATTATAAGTTTTGCGGCTGGATTTACGAGGAAAGCTGCCCCCTCGGCATGCACCAAGCCATCGCACTGCCCTCGTCGAAGCCATGACACCCCCGCGAAAAGCACCACGCCCTTGATTGTAACTCACCAGCCACCATGCAGTAAAGAAAACGGTCGATAACCGATAAATCTGCCAGTCGTACTACTCAAGTGTGGCATCAGATCGGCATGGTCTGCTCTGGTGATCATTCAGGCACTGCGGTTATGTGCACGCATAACACGCTGTTTTTCACGCTGCCAGTCACGTTCTTTTTCACTGTCGCGTTTGTCATGTTCCTGCTTACCGCGTGCCAATGCTACTTCGACCTTCACTTTGTTACCTCGCCAATATATGGCTACCGGGATCAAGGTATACCCCTTACGTTCTACCGCGCCGATGAGCTGGCCGATTTCCCGGCGATGCAGGAGCAATTTACGCGTACGCCGGTCTTGTGCAATAACATGGCTTGATGCGCTGATCAGTGGAGGGATAGACAAGCCCACCAGGAAGATCTCGGCCTTGATAACCATGGCATAAGCATCACCGAAATTGATTCGCCCCGCACGCAGTGATTTTAACTCCCAGCCTTGCAGGGCAATGCCCGCCTCAAAACGCTGGTCGATGTGGTATTGGTGCCGTGCGCGCTTGTTCAGCGCGATGTTACCATTGCCTTTGTTGTCTTTGCTCTTGTTTCTGCTCATGTCCGTTACACTTTGGGCTGTTGGGTAACTACGTTACCGGCTCAAGTTCTGTCTTGAGGAGCTTGTGACCATGGCGAGAAAACTACTCTTTTAACGAGAGCTTCCTATGTCTACCACGAGGCATAAGGGACGACATGGATCACAAGCCTTATCATCTTCCCCTTACCTTTCCATGGATACATCAAGCAAGAGGCTATCGTGACCGAGATTCACCGCACTGCGCTGGTCAATTGTTCAGCAGAGTACATGTTCGACCTGGTCAATGATGTCGTAGCATACCCAAAGCGCTTTTCATGGTGCGTCGGGGCGCAGATACTTGAGCGGAACGAAGAAGTGGTGGTGGCACGACTGGATCTCAAGTTTGCGGGAATGCGTCATGGCTTCACCACGCGCAACATGGTCGATCGTCCCAGTCGTTTGCAACTCCACCTAGTGGATGGTCCATTACGACACCTGGAGGGAGAATGGCGGTTCATACGCTTGGGACAAGAAGGGTGCCGTGTGCATTTTTCGCTGGATTTTGAGTATGCAGGGCATATGGGCCAGCAACTACTCAAACTGGGCTTTCAGCGCTTGGCTAATCGTATGATGGACGATTTCTGTAACGAAGCCAGGCGCCAGGAGTGTCAAGCCGGATGAAACACTGTCAGCCAGCAGAAAAAACATACCCAAGGCTTGCCATGCCCTTGTCTGCCAAGAAAATAAAAGTCCAGTTTCGCTTGCTTGGCGCTTCCTGGCGAGGCATCCTTCCATGCGGGTGAAAGTCGCCGTAGCCTGGCCCGATTGCCAGCGAGTCTATCCAGTGGAACTGGAGCCTGGTGCCAAGGTAGAACAAGCCATCGAGGCATGCGGGGTGCTAGGCGAGTTTCCAAATCTAGTGATTGATCCAACGCAACTGGGAATTTTTTCCAGACCTGCGGGACCCGATACGCCACTTCGTGAGGGTGACCGCGTAGAAATCTACCGACCACTACCCACTTCCCCAGGGGAAGCGCGCCGACGTCGCGCAGCCAACAGCTAACTTGAGCAAAGTCCACGAGTCCTCGCGCCAGACCAAATGCTAAAAGGCGCTTTTCCCGTGCTGACTCTTATCGCCTTCGGTTTCGTTGGCTGGGTAACCCACCCGATACTTCTGGTTTTGCTGAAAAATCTCTCGTGATGCTTCGCCAAACGGCCTGCCTTCAATACGTACCAAGGTATCCTTGTTGAAAAACAGGCTCATGGTATGGACCTGCATCTTCTCACCACGATGTGCGTAGGTGGACACATAGGCCCAACGGCTGTGATCAAACGGCGAAGTGACCGAAGGCGTTCCAAGTAAAGCTAGTACCTGTTCCTTGGTCAAACCCAGTCTGAGCTGGGCAATCGCTTTCTGGTCAATATCCTTGCTAAACAGGTTACCTTGCTGTACATCGGGGGTATACACCAGATGGCAAGCGCTTGGTAGCGCGACCAGCAAGACCAGCCACAGCAGGCGGAAGGAGTTTTGCATACCTGTGACATCCAAAAAGTTAAGACGCCAAATGATACACTACCGTACCAAGTACGTTGAGTAACGGAAATAAGGGACTTGTTATGGAAGAAGGAACTCAAGAACTGCGTCGTGCTGGCCTGAAAGTCACGCATCCACGCTTGCGCATTTTGCATATCTTCGAAGAGAAGGATGCCGGTCACCTTACTGCCGAGGATGTATACAAAAAATTATTGACAGACCGTGCAGACATCGGACTGGCCACGGTCTACCGGGTACTGACACAATTCGAAGCAGCCGGCATTCTGGTCAAACATAATTTTGAAGGTGGTCAGGCGGTCTACGAGCTGGATCGCGGCCAGCATCACGACCACATGATTGATGTGGAAAGTGGCAAGGTGATCGAATTCGTCAGCGAAGAAATCGAAAAATTACAGCGACAGATCGCCAACAGTTGTGGCTACATCATTGAAGACCACAGCCTGGTGCTCTACGTACGCCAAAAGCACACGACAACTTCACGATGAAAATCAGCGTGTTGACGTGCTTTTCCTGACTGCTTATGTCTGTGACTTGCGCACAATCAGCAAGGCCAGCTCCAGTGACTGCTCGTAATTCAGACGCGGATCGACCATCGACTTATAAGCACGCTCAAGGTCGGTCTCGGACAGGCACCTGGCTCCGCCCAAACACTCGGTCACCTTTTCACCAGTTAACTCCAGATGCACACCACCAAGGTAGGTGCCAACAGCAGCATGGATATCGAAGGCATCGTCCAGTTCACTGCGGATGTTGTCAAAATGCCTCGTTTTGTAACCATTCGAGGTGGTTTCGGTGTTGCCGTGCATAGGGTCGGCCACCCAAAGAACACGTCGTCCCGCGCGTCTAACAGTCTCCAGCAGTGACGGAAGAACACGGTTAATGTTTTCGTGTCCCATGCGATGAATCAGTGTCAATCGCCCTGGTTCGTCTTCAGGGTTAAGCGTGTCGATCAATCGCAAGAGTTCGTCGGGTACGACTGACGGCCCGATTTTTATCGCAACAGGATTACAGATCCCACGAAAGTACTCCACGTGCGCCCCATCAAGCGCCGCTGTACGCATACCGATCCAAGGGAAATGCGTGGACAGGTTAAACCAACCCGCATTTTGGGGAACCTGTCGTGTCAATGCCTGCTCATAATGCAGTAACAAAGCCTCATGAGAAGTAAATATATGGACTTTCTGGAAACCCGCTATCGTCCCGGCCAGAGTCTCCATAAAGCGCAATGAATCACCGAGAGAGTTCACCATATCCCGATAATCATCGGCCAGCGTTGAGTGGTGCTCCACCCAGTCTAGATCCCAGTATTCAGGATGGCGCAAATCGGCAAAGCCGCCATCAATCAGGGCACGCACAAAGTTCAAGGTCAAGGCCGAATGTGCGTGGGCACGAATCAGGCGACCCGGGTCAGGTCGGCGTGATTCGGGGGTGAATGCCAAACCATTAACGAGATCACCACGAAAACTAGGTAAATTCACCCCGTTGCGCGTCTCGGTATCGGCAGATCTGGGTTTTGCATATTGGCCAGCAAAACGGCCCACACGTAGTACAGGTCTTTTCAGGCCATGCACTAGCACCAGACTCATCTGTAACAAAATCTTGAGTCTGTTCGCGATGATCGGGCTGGAACAATCCGCGAAACCTTCCGCACAATCCCCCCCCTGCAACAAAAAGCGCTTACCCTCCTGAGCCTCGGCCAAGTACTCTTTCAGTGCCAACACTTCCCAGGAAGTGACCAGTGGCGGCAAATGAACAAGCTCGCGAAGCACCCGATCCAGTTCGACTTGATCGTCATAACAAGGCTGCTGCAAAGCTTCACGAGACTGCCAGGAATCTGGTGTCCAGTGTAAATCAGAGCTAACGGAAAAGGACATATGCAGAAAACCAAAGCTAGGTCACACGCCGTATACCAGCATGTAGCGACCAAGAAGCCAGTAGTATAAAGCATATCAACGCCCAGCACGGCATCGGCACGCCAAGAATCTCTTGCACTCTGGCACATTGCCCCGAGCCGCTCAACACCTTGATGAGCACCTTGATGAGGCCTCCCTGGTGATCACTCGTCTTGAGCAGATAGCCCAGAGGCACACCACAACTGGGTACTTGATCAGGCGGCAACGACTGAATCCATAGATGACGAGCAGAGATACCCCCGCCAGTCAGTGCGGCCACCACCACCAGCGATATGTAAACCCAACGCCCTGCGCCGCTTGGTGCATGCAAAGCACCAAGCAAAAACAAGACAGCCAGCACCATCATCATAAATCGCTGCAAGATACACAAGGGACAGGCATCCATACCCAGCTTGTACTGCGCGTACAAGGTAAATGCAACCAGCCCCGCAGAAAATACAAAACCGGCAAAGAAACTAACGCGGTACGACCATCGTAACGGATTCACAATCTCCCCCTAGCTCACAGAAAACGCCAGCAAAACAAAGCGCTTCGCTTTCGCGCGACATCTGCTTCCATCCAACGCATCAAGTTTGTCTGCAATCAACAGAGGCATGACACCCGTTCTAGTATCCCGAAACGCATGGAAGAAAAAGATCACATCGACATTATCAATCTCAGTTGATAATGGATCTACTGGTAGTTTTTTTGCGTGCTTCAAATAAAAAATGCACGATCAAACTTACGCAGGCAGGGGTTTCCCGCCAAGCCTTGAACGCACACGGATCAGGCATTGATCGGCGCGCCAAACAGTTTACAACCCCAGAAAGAAAAGGATTTACTCAGCATTGGCTGCGGAGTCGACAGGCTGTGGACGGTTCAACAACTCAACATAGGCCATCGGCGCGTTGTCACCTGGACGGAAGCCACACTTCAATATGCGTAGGTAACCGCCGGGACGTTCGCGGTAACGTGGCCCCAGTTCCACAAAAAGCTTACCTACTGCTTCCTTGTCACGCAGGCGCGCAAAAGCCAGTCGGCGCCTGGCTACACCATCACTCTTGGCAAGAGTAATCAGTGGCTCGGCCACACGACGTAATTCTTTGGCTCTAGGCAAGGTTGTACGGATCAACTCGTGCTTGAACAACGACGACGCCATATTTTTAAACATCGCCTTGCGGTGGCTGCTGTTCCGAT
>JAAXIA010000121.1 GCA_012270595.1 Rhodanobacteraceae bacterium
CATCCATTGATCAGGGATTCCCTAGACACCTCGAAAAAAGACCAATACGAATAGGTCAAGCATCACGTTAGCGCTGACAAGCTCTCCAAACTCCAGCGCGGGAAAACCTCGATCATCTCACCCTGCCGCTGTCCGGCGGCAAGGCGGATCGCACCAGCCAGAGCAATCATTGCTCCATTATCAGTACAAAACGCTAGTCGGGGAGAAAAGACGCGGAAAGCGTCACGCTTTCCGCAAGCTGCCAATACCGCACGCAACCGGCGATTGGCACTCACACCACCGGCAATGACCAACTGATCGGCTCCGGTGACCTCGAGTGCACGACGACACTTGATCGCCAGCGTATCAACTACGGCTTCCTCGAAGCTACGGGCAATGTCGGCGCGGGTTTGCTCACTACGATCAGACTTTTTCCAGGCCATGATCACCTGGGTCTTGAGCCCAGAGAAACTAAAATCCAGGCCGGGCCGATCTGTCATCGGGCGCGTGAAGCGATAGACATCGGCTCTTCCCTGCTCAGCAAGCTCAGCCAGAGCCACGCCTCCCGGATAGGGAAGACCCAGAAGTTTTGCGGTTTTGTCGAAGGCTTCACCAGCAGCATCGTCCAGGGTATCTCCCAGCACACGGTAGCGACCTATGGCCTCAACATGCACCATCATGGAATGGCCACCGGAGACCAGCAAAGCCACGAAGGGAGGTTGGGGTGGGTCTTTTTCCAGCAGCGGAGCAAGCAAATGTCCTTCCATATGATGGACTGCTATCGCTGGCAATTCCAGTGCCCAGGCCATAGCACGCGCTGTTGCTGCACCCACCAGCAAAGCGCCAACCAGCCCTGGACCGGCAGTGTAAGCGATACCGCCCAGATCAGTCAGCTCCAGCCCTGCCTGCGCCAAGGCTGCGCGCAGTAGCGGCAGCACTTTGCGCACATGGTCGCGGCTGGCCAGTTCGGGCACCACCCCACCATAATCGGCATGGAGTCTGGTTTGGCTATAGAGTACGTTGGCCAGCAGGCCGCGCCCGGGTGCTTCCGGTTGCCAGCGTAAAATGGCCACACCAGTCTCGTCACAGGAAGATTCAATGCCAAGGATAGGCTTCAAACCCGCCTGGTTTGAAAATACACAAGGTTTTGCACTATACTCTTCGGCCAATTTTAATTCACCAGCTATCTTGTTTACAGGCGTCCTTTAAGTCTAACATCGGAGTCTCCATGCCTAGCGTAAAAGTCCGCGAGAACGAGCCATTCGATCTTGCCTTGCGCCGCTTTAAGCGTATTTGCGAAAAAGCCGGCATTCTCGCCGAAACCCGTAAGCGCGAGTTCTATGAAAAACCAACCCAGGAGCGCAAGCGCAAGCGCGCTGCGGCGGTAAAACGCCATGCGCGCCGTCTATCACGTGATGTCACGCGCAAAACCCGCCTGTACTAAGGCGACCCGTCTGTCCACGTAATCCATCAGTAGATGACTGGTAAACGTCAAGATCATGGCTGGTACAAACGTGACTGTCTGGGCACAGCCTGCATGCTTCGATGCACCTCTTGATGAAAAGAATAGACAACAAAGATTTAAGCACATGGCACTCAAGCAACAACTCACTGACGACATGAAAATGGCCCTGCGCCAGGGTGACAAACATGCACTGGGTGTCATTCGCCTGGTGCTTGCTGCAATCAAGCAACACGAAGTAGACGAGCGCATCAAGCTAAGCGATGCACAAGTATGTGCCGTATTGGAAAAAATGCTCAAGCAGCGTGAAGGTGCAATCCAGCAATACGAAAATGCCAAACGCCATGATCTTGCCACTGCCGAACGCAACGAGATGGACATCATTGAGCGCTACCTGCCAAAAAAACTGGATGAAGATGCGCTGGAAAGCCTGATCAACACAGTCATCCACACAACAGGAGCGAGCCAGGCGCGCGATATGGGCAAGGTCATCGCTGCGATGAAAGAACAAGCTGACGGACGCCTTGATATGGCGGTGGTCTCGGCTAAAGTTAAGGCTCATCTAGCTACTTGGATCAAGCAATGATGCCTGTGTGTTTGAGTGTCAAAAAAGACTCTTCCGAGTTTTTTTATCCAATTGCCTGATGGCGCGTAACTCACAAAAGCCACGCTAATATTGCCCCACGCACATGACGATCTACGGACTAAACGGTCGTGTGCAGCCAAGGCAGAGAGCTGAACCAGAAGCCGACCCCGTCATCGGGAGTAGCGCAACTATGAGTCTCCGGGCAGCATCGGCAACCTGCACGCGCCATAACCGGAAATCACCTGGCTGTTCTACATGGGCAGGAGCAACATTCTATTTCATCTTCAGGCAGACTACACTTAGCAACGCTTATGCTTGGCCTGATACCAGATAGCTTCATCGACGAATTACTTGCCCGTGTCGACATTATCGACGTGGTCGGGAAGTATGTGACGCTAAAAAAAGCCGGTCGTGAGTGGGCCGCATGCTGTCCGTTCCACGACGAGCGCACTCCTTCGTTCTACGTCAGCCCAGTCAAGCAGTTCTATCATTGCTTCGGTTGTGGTGCGCACGGTAGCGCTATCCGCTTTCTGATGCACTACGAACGGCTGGAATTCCGGGACGCCGTGGAAGAGCTGGCGCAATCGGCCGGTTTAACCATGCCACATGAAATCAGGCAAAACAGGCATGTGTATGAAGAAAAAACCGCGATCTACGCGCTGCTTGATGCCAGCGCGCGTTGGTATCAAGAAAATCTCTCATGCAGCACCGAAGCCAAGGACTACTGTCGGCAACGTGGCATTGATGAGACCACCATCCAAAAATTCCGCCTGGGCTGGGCACCAGGTAGTTATGACGGTCTTATCAAGACGATGGCCTCTGATGAGCACGCCATGCAGCATCTTCTCAAAGCAGGGATGATCTCCTGTAACCAGCGTGGCCATCATTACGACCGTTTTCGCCAGCGACTGATGTTTCCCATAATGGACCGTCGCGGTCGCGTCATCGCCTTTGGTGGAAGAATCATCCAGCCACCCCATGCCAACGCATCAAGTGCTGGTGCGCCAAAATACTTAAACTCACCGGAAACCCCATTGTTTCACAAGGGGCGTGAGCTATTCGCACTATGGCAGGTCAAACAGGCCAATACCAAGCTTTCGCGCGTGCTTGTCGTCGAAGGTTACCTGGACGCCATTTCCCTGCATCAGGCGGGGATTCCCATTGCGGTGGCAACGCTGGGAACGTCCACCACAGCCGAACATGCCGAAACCTTGTTT
Source organism: Rhodanobacteraceae bacterium (assembly GCA_012270595.1). Lineage (GTDB taxonomy): Bacteria > Pseudomonadota > Gammaproteobacteria > Xanthomonadales > Rhodanobacteraceae > Rhodanobacter_A. The sequence goes on from JAAXIA010000121.1 coordinate 3,245, forward strand.
CGTGGCAGCAGCGATGTGGTGTTCTGCTTCGACGGCGACCGTGCCGGACGTGACGGCGCATGGAATGCGCTGGAAGCCACACTTTCGCATCTGCGTGACGGTCGGCAAGCCTATTTTCTGTTTCTTCCCGAAGGCGAGGACCCAGATAGTTTGATTCGTAAAGAAGGTAGGCGCGCCTTCGAAAAGCGCCTCAGACATGCCACGCCACTATCCGATTATTTTTTCGACGAACTGACGCGCCAGGTTGATAGTCGCAGTCTGGATGGTCGGGCACGCCTGGCCGATCGCGCCCGACCACTGCTCGCACAGCTACCAGGCGGTACCTTTCGTGAGCTAATGGAAGAAGAAACAGAAAAGCGTACCGGCGTGCGCGTAAGGTCAGGAAAAACTGCAATCACACACCGGGCCATTAAGCCAGTGGCAGCGCAAAACTCGCTGGTACGCAAGGCCATCACCTTGCTACTGGCACAACCATATATGGCCAATGAAGTAGAAAAACCTTATCGCTTCACCCGCCTGCATAAGCCTGGAGTAGCACTGCTCGCTGATCTGATTAACACGGCACGCGAGCGACCGCATATCAATCCGGCCATGCTGGTGGAGCATTTTGCACAGCGTAGCGAACATCTTGCGCTACAAAAACTGCTTGCCATCCAGGTCGCTGGTACACCAGAAACACAGCGCATTGAGTTCCGCGATGCCTTGCAACGCATGGAACAGCAAGCCATGGCCATGCGCCGAAACGCCTTGCAGATCAAAATGCGTGAAGGCACACTCCACCAGGAAGAAAAAAATGAGCTACGCGAACTACTGGCCGCACGTATTGTACAAACACCTCTTAATTGACATATGGGACTTGGTTCAAGCGTGCAATCAAAACACTGCAACACGAAAGACCTGATTTTCTCATAACAATCTACCTTCTCTACCGCCAGGAGGTTCGCGGCTTAACCTGACGCAACTTCAGCCAAACATAATCATATCCGCGGCCTGACTGTCCACTCGATACCCTGGAGTATCCATGGAACTGCTTGAACGACTCATTACCATCTTTGCCCAGAACGGCTATCTCGCCGTATTTCTGGCTTTGATGATCTGTGGCTTGGGTTTGCCCCTGCCCGAAGATGTGGTACTGATTGCCGGGGGTGTCATCTCTGGTCTTGGCTTTGCCAACGTACATATCATGTTTGCAGTGTGTATGGGCGGCGTGCTGATAGGCGATTGCGCCATTTTTCTGCTTGGCCATCATTATGGTAAGCGCATGATGCGCTGGCGCCTGGTCGCCCGCATCTTCACCCCTAAACGCTACGCACAAGTGCAGGAAAAATTCCACCGTTATGGCAATCACGTACTGTTTTTCGCGCGCTTTCTTCCGGGACTGCGTGTGCCTATTTATATCACCGCTGGTATCAGCCACCGCGTCAGCACGCAGCGTTTTTTGCTACTTGACACGATGGCGGCGCTGATCAGCGTACCGCTCTGGGTCTATTTAGGTTTTCTGGGTGCCAACAACCGCCAGTGGCTACTAGAATGGGCATATCGAGGTCGGCATGGGTTTTGGCTGCTGATTGCCGCCGTTGTGATCGTCGTGCTACTCACCTGGTGGCGGCATAAACAGCGCATGAAAAAGTCTTGAATACACACAATAGTCTTGAATACACACAATGCCTTATGAAATATCAGCGGCATTGGCCTCCGCTAGAGAAGAAAAAAGGACGGATCAAAAAAAATTAACAGCACTCAAACGCTCTGCCGTCGTGGTGTGCCGTACCTCACCTCGTCACTCGCGCCCATAAGTCTTTCATGCATCAATCTCGTGTTAACCACTGAATGACAGGTAGCTTAGGATGTGGGTAAGTTGGGGACAAATTTACCCTCTCATATATCCACAAATAAACCACAGCCTTCCGGCGTACAGACACACCGGAAACAATGAGTCTAACCATATGAAAAAAAAAGACAGAACAGGAAATCCACTAAAAAAAATGCTTCTACTACCCCTACAAAAAATCTTTTAAAAAAAAGAAATAGAAGGACCTTTATGGTATCAACAATAAAATACAACAAAAATTTTCCCCTCCGTAATGCTTTTAATCCACACAGTGACTGTCTCAGCCAATTCCCGGATCTTCTTCAAGGGCTATAGACACGTTGTCAACTTGTTAAGTTCCGCTGAATTGGAAAACTGGAGGGAGAGCTTCCTTACACTAGGTCATAACAGAATAGACAGATTAACTGAACAGAAGCTTAAATAATTTTGCTGTTAACTGTAGGGTATTGATTGGATATAACAGTCTTTCGGGTTATGGAATGGTCTTGTATGCTTCCATACTCGGCGCGATGATGTCTTCATAAAGGGGTGAAAATTAAAATAACCGCTTCGCAGCGTGAGGGCATAGCGCCCTCAAACGGCCATTTATAACCAACGCCCGGCGTAGTGTCGCATATACAGGTGCTTTACCACCTGGGTAAGCAGGCAATAGGCCAGTACCGTTGCTCCCAGGTAAGAAAAGTAGGTAAACGGGAGTTTCACCATATGCAATTTGGCGCCAATAACCGTGTAAGGTAGCGCCACGCCTATCACAATGATTGCGCTGGTCAGCGCCAGTACCGGGGCTGCCGCCACACTCTGTAAAAACGGAATCCGATGGGTGCGAATCATATGCACCACCAGCGTCTGCGTGAACAGGCTTTCGATAAACCAGCCAGATTGAAAAAAAGCCTGGTGGTCCGGTGTATTGGCTCCGAATATAAACCAGAGCAAGGCAAAAGTGGTGATATCAAACACTGAACTGGACGGCCCAACCCATAGCATAAAACGACCGATGTCGGCTGCATTCCATTTGCGTGGCAGGCGCAGATAATCCTCATCCATGTGATCAAATGGAATCGCCAGCTGCGAAATATCGTAGAGCAGGTTTAATACCAGAATTTGCAGCGGAAGTAGCGGCACAAAAGGCAAAAATATGCTGGCGATCAGCACACTAAGTACGTTACCGAAGTTGGAGCTGGTGGTAAGCTTGATATACTTGATGATATTGCCAAAGGTAACCCGTCCTTCAGTAACCCCCCGTTCCAGAACCATCAAATTTTTTTCCAAAAGAATGATATCGGCCGACTCCTTAGCAATATCGGTTGCGGTATCTACCGAGATACCCACATCAGCCTCCCTTAATGCCGGTGCATCGTTGATACCATCGCCCAGAAAACCGACTGTGTGATTTTGGCGTTGCAGTGATTTTACGACCCGTGCTTTTTGTAGCGGTGACATTTTGGCAAACACCGTGGTGCGAGCCACCAGCGTATCCAGCGCCGGATCATCCAGCACTTCAACATCATGGCCTTGTACTGAGTGTTCGCTATCCAGCCCCACCTCACGACAGATCTTGCGCGTTACTGCCTCATTATCGCCAGTGATGACTTTCACCACCACACCATGGCGATGCAGTGCAGCAATTGCTGTAGCCGCACTGTCTTTTGGTGGGTCCAGGAAAGCCAGACACCCTACCGCCATCAACCCGGATTCATCAGCGACCCCGTAGACTGAGTCAGTCGGGGTTTGTTGGCGCTTAACGGCTACCAGAAGCACGCGCAGGCCATCATCATTAAGTTTCTGGGTGATGCGTTTGATACCTTCGCACAAGTCTGGACTCATTGCTAAAGTCTTTCCATCCATGCGCGCACTCGTGCAAATCGCCAGCATTTCTTCTACAGCACCTTTGCATATCAGCAGATGCTGACCATCATGCTCACCCAGTACCACCGACATGCGCCGACGCTGAAAATCAAACGGGATCTCATCCACAACCTGATAACGCTGTGTCATTGGCTCCAGGTCCCGGTGGGCAAGCACGGCCTTGTCAATGAGATTTTTGAGTCCGGTCTGGAAGTAGCTGTTGAGATAACCGTACTCCAGCGCCTCTTCAGAGGCTTCACCATGTAAGTCCAGATGGCGCTCCAGCACGATTTTGTCCAGTGTCAGAGTGCCGGTCTTATCGGTGCACAGCACGTCCATGGCACCGAAGTTCTGGATCGCGTTAAGTCGCTTGACCACTACTTTATGCCGGGACATGGCCATCGCCCCCTTGCCCAGATTTGCCGTTACTATCAATGGCAACATCTCAGGCGTCAGCCCCACGGCGACCGACAAAGCAAACAGCAAGGCTTCCCAAAAACCTTGTTTGTACCACTGGATGCCGAGTACGATGGGAACCATGACCAACATAAAACGGATCAGTAGCCAGCTAACGCTTTTTACGCCACGATCAAAACTGGTCTGCACGCGCTCTCCAGAAAGGCTACGCGCCAGTGAACCAAGATAAGTACGCGATCCTGTGGCCACCACCACTGCGGTGGCGCTACCGCTCACCACATTAGTGCCCATGTAGCAAATAGATGCCAAATCCAGTGGCTGCACCTTCGTGCTGGAAGCGCCATGCTCCGCAGCGGCCGGAGCGGTCTTCTCTACCGGTAAGGATTCACCGCTAAGAATGGCCTGGCTGATAAACAGATCTTTGGAAGAGAGTAACCGCAAATCGGCGGGTACCATGTCACCAGCACCCAGATGCACAATATCACCCACCACTATTTCGTCCACCGGCACCTCGATGCGCTCACTGTGGCCATCGCAGGCCCGTCGCGTGGCACTGGCCGTGTTGCACACCATGGCCTTTAGCTGTTCGGCGGCACGGGTGGAACGAAACTCCTGGGTAAAACCAAGCAGTGCACTGATAGCCACCATCGCCGTAATAATAAGCGGACCGGTAGGATCTGAGGAGTCTGTCGCCAGCTGCACTCCAGCCAGGACCAGAAGAACGATAATGAATGGATTCTTGAACGCATGTAGCAGTTGCATCGACCAATGCGGCGGCTTTTCGTGGGATACCTCGTTGACGCCATCACGATCCAGACGCTGCCCAATCTCCGCTTCATCTAGACCGTCAATGCGCGTATCCAATGCAGCAAGCAAGGGATTGCCAGATTGATAAGCCATGCTCGTTGCCAGTATTTCGACCGGCTTCGTTCCGCTCTGTGCACTGCGGTTTTTTTTGCCAATCATGTACACCTTCCTTCCATCTTCATCTGATGTAAAAACTTACATGTGGAAAACCCGCGGATCTCCGATGATCCGCCGTTATGGCGTCGATGAACATGTAGCGGCGGGAAGCGTATGCTGCAGGTTATTCCGCGTAAATGTTACTTTGTATTGCTGCCATCGTCGACGTAGCGTCCGTGTGGTGCAAAACATAAGTTATTTCCCAGGCATGTGGCCGCTTGCCCGCATGCAGGCGTGCTGGGCAGCTTCCGCAATTTATCATCCAGGGTGTTAGCGGCTTTAAGAAAAGCCTTAAGTTCAGGCGGTTGAACCCTGCCACGGACGCAGCTGGGAGAGCCTTTCGTCGATTGAGTTAGCGTTATTTAATGCGTGGCGAGTAACGCACCGGACGGTGGCTCACCGGATGAACGCGCTATGGGCGATGCATGAGTATGGGGCTGATGCAGCGCACTGCTGCGACTGGCTCGAGTCCGCGGAGCCGGAACGGTAATGGTACGTGGCGCACTCTCACGTCGCGTAATCAGGAAAAAGCGTCGGGCAGGACGCAGGCGAAAGAAGTTGCTAAGAAGCTTCATGGCTCATCTCCTAGTCACGGTGATACGACACCGTGAAGAAGTCGAGCCGCGCTTACCTGTATCTCAAGGAAAGAACCAGCTCACCGCAAACGGTCGTCGCAGATACTATTGGGTTGTTATGCAATGCCGACGCCCGATGCTCGCGGAGGTCGACCTTGCGACTTTGATAAAGGTCCATATGCCTTGGGTTGTTAGGACAGGATGGTTAGCGGACACAAAAAAGACCATGCCGCTGACCGGAGTCATTCTCGGGGATAGAAAAAACAATGTCAAGCCATAAACCCTTCTATGCATTCACCCCTCTCCCAAATTGCCATACAGGCACGCAAGCCGATGACGTGTACCGCCGAAAACCGGAGCACCGGTTTTCGGCTATTTTTCCTGCTATCATGACGCGCGCTGTCCGTACCGCGCGGGATCTGTGTTGGACGCATTTAAAGAATATGGAGAGATGGCCGAGCGGTTTAAGGCAGCAGTCTTGAAAACTGCCGCAGGTGAAAGCCTGCCGTGGGTTCGAATCCCACTCTCTCCGCCAGTTAAAAACGGATATCCGAGCGAAATGACAACATTGTCGAAGTTCGTTTATGTGCTCACTTATGAGGGTCATTCCAGTGCGTCACGGGGGAGTGACCGGCATATACCTTTTACCAACCTCATGGCAAAGGTCTCATGTGCCTTTCTATCGGTCATCGAAGAGTGGTTTTTAGGAAAAAAACGTTAAGGTCTTACGGAACGGAAATGCTTTGGAAGACTCGCTGCACTCCATGGCTTGTATTCCCGTGATCACTCTTAAAGACTTGCCAGATATTTCCCAACAAGGTCGCTTAACCAGCCATGCCCCCCATTCTTCACACTGTTGCGCTTGGCATCATTGAAGGCATCACTGAGTGCCTTCCTATTTCTTCGTACAGTCATCTGTTGATCGCTGAAAAGTGGTTGGGCGTGCGCTCGGACCTGTTCAACGTAACTGCCCAGCTCGGTGCCATTGCAGCCATTGTAATGAACTACCGACAGCGTATCTGGCGGCTATTAACAGGCTGGCATGATTCGGGCAGACGTCAATATCTGCTCAAGCTGGTGGCGGCATTCGCGGTGACCTGCCTGCTGGGAATGGTCGTGGCGACTTATCACTTTGAACCAACGCATGCGATGGCCCCCATTGCCTGGGCCTTGTTAATTGGGGGTTTTTGTCTGCTCGCGGTGGAGTCCCTGGCGATAAAACGACCGCGTTGCAGCGACGTCACCTGGACGGTAGCCATTTTAGTCGGTGTGGCGCAAATCGTGGCCGCCATTTTCCCCGGCACGTCACGCCTGGGTGCCACCATTTTTGCCGCGCTCCTTTTTGGCACAAATGACCGCGTGGCCGCCACCGAGTTTTCTTTCCTGGTGGGTCTTCCTACCGTGGTTGCCGCTACCGGCTACAAATTATTGAAAGAAGGCCACAGCGGGCAGGTACAGACGGACTTGCTGTCGCTGGCGATTGGCTTCATGGTGGCGTTTATTGCCGCCATGGTCGCGGTAAAATGGCTACTTAACTACATTCGTACACACCCTTACACAATAATCGCTCTTTACCGGATGACATTGGGTGTCGCTCTCCTCGTGTTTATGTGAAAACAGTGTGTTAAGCAGAGCAGCCACCCACCTTCCAGTCAGAAAGTGAAGGATCTTGATATGGTTACCGTACACATCAAAATAATGGCCAGATGCCGGCATGGATTCAAAGCCCACAGCCAACATAGAGTAACGACATCTTCCTGATAGCTCTTAAAAACAGCAATAACAGGTGTCTTTGAGCGTCACGTGCTGGTCTGTTAAACCTCTACCAAGTCAGGATTTCGTGTGTAAGTTCCCCGAAGTCGCGCCTCCGCCAGAACATGGCCACGCAGTGCAGCGCGTAGTTCATCACGAGTGAATCCAGATTCCAGATTAAGTCTGGTCACATCGAGCGCATAAAGCCCAAAGCAGTAGCGATGCACCAGACAATCATTCCAGGGTGGACACGGACCGTCATAGCCAAGGTACAGACCGCTTAACTCGGCATTATTGGCTAGCCCCTCGCTGTAAGCATTACGGCCTTGCACACTGCCCGGCGGGCCATGCGGATCGCGCTTACCGTGTGCGACAACTCCATCACTGCAAAAGCCTTCAGCCAGTACATTGCATTCGGGCGGAATATTGGCCATCAACCAGTGGACGAATTCCACCCGTGGCAGGTCAGCGGGGATGCTACGGCCTTCCTGGTTCGCATCGTCAAAACGGCTGGGCACATCCGGGTCAATACAGGTAAGTACAAAGGAGCGCGCCCCCTCGGGGGCATCGGTCCAGGCCAGGTGGGGACTACGATTACTGGACAGGTTAAACTCCTTGCCGGGTTTAGCAAAAGCGTAGATGACGGGTATGGGGGTGTTATCCTTGAAGCTATCGCTATGCAGGTGCATGGGCTGAGGTCCTTGGCGGTTCAATGGGTCCCCTATCGTATACCGTGAGAGCCACATGGCGGGCAAGCCTCTGTACACAGACCGGTGTGCAGACCAGGTTTTTTCCGGAACCTAACCGGGCAGCAGTTCTCCGGGGACCCCAAGTCGACCATCTTTATCCAGCGACACGCAGCCTAATGCATGAGGTTTTTCCCGTGTGCCATAGCGCTTTGCCAGAGTCTCGGCGAGCACTGCCAAGGAGGCAGCATGCAGCGGGTAGGCATGCATCAGAACACGGCTTCCGCCAGACTGACTGCGCTGTGCCAGGCTCAGTGTGACCACACCCAGTCCACGCGCCTCGTGGGCATAAAGCGCGGGAGGGCCAGCGTCAGGGTCGATTTTGGCCATCGGCTCAAGCAGATAACCCGCACTGGCATCACCAGATACATCCTGAAAACGCAGCGCGATATGATGCGCTTTGAGCAAGGCTGCGTACAGGCGCAACTCAAACACCCTGCTTGCGAACAGGTGGCTGCGGTGCGCACTATCAGCTCTTTCTGTCAGCAGGCTCTGTGCTGGCGATTGCGCCTGTACGACACCGTCGCGGTAACAAAAACGCATGCCCCGTGCGCTTAAGGTAGATTCCTCGGAAGATGGCGTAAGCAGAGCTGTTTCCAGTAGTTGCCATAGTCCGGCCAGATTGGCATGCTCGTACTGCACACAGCCTAGCGCAAGCAGGTCGTTGCGTGTGAGGTAGCGTGCATGTTCCAGGCGCAGCCCCAAGGAGCGCATCAGGAAATCCGCACTACGCGTGCCGGCTTGCCCCTGCGCCATCAATGTCGCTTCCAGTTGACTGCCAAGCGTGGGTGCACATGCTACCGGAGCCAGCAAGGACAATGGCAGCAGGCGCATTGCTCCGTTGGCATGGCGAGCGTCCGGCTCCAGCACTGGCATGGGCATGCGCCCCTCATGGTGACCGAAAGCCACCACGTTTTCCAGCCTTCCACGTGGAACCCGACGCGCCAGTTCGCTTAATGCGTCCCACACCATAAAACCGGGGCGTAGCAGTTCCACCATATCAAATAAGGCACCGACCACGCTCAGTCGGGCCTTGTTTGCCGTGGGCAACAGCTGGTACAGGTCGGTAGCGATCAGTGCGGCCAGTTCAGCGGACTGGTCACGACTCAGCGTCAATGCTGTTGAAGTCGTTCCCGGCGACAATTCCAGGGCGAGTGCCAAAGGGAGCGCTATTGCTGTATTTTCCACGTGTAATGTCTCTACGAATGGAGTAAAACCGGTTGCAATGCATGCGTTGGACTTTCATCATGCGCCAAGGCAAGCTAACCTTCACTCCATTAAGCGTATCGGGCAGTAAGCGCATGGACAATACACAGCAGCGCGTGGGTGTGATCGGTGGCGTTCGCATCCCCTTTTGTCGGCATAACACAACTTATGCTGACGTCGGCAATTTTGGCATGTCAGTGAAAGTTCTGGGATCCCTGGTAGAACGCTTCCAGCTGCATGGACAGGAACTGGGTGAAGTGGCACTGGGTGCGGTTATCCGGCATGCCTCGGACTGGAATCTGGCGCGCGAGGTTTTGCTCTCATCCGGACTGGCTCCCACCACGCCAGGAATTACTACAGCGCGTGCCTGTGGCACCTCACTGGACAACACCATTGTGGTGGCCAACAAGATCGCCAGCGGCCAGATCGAAGCCGGTATTGCCGCTGGTGCCGATACGACCAGTGATGTACCCATTGTCTATAGTCCGCGTCTGCGCCGGCGCTTGTTGGAAGTTAACCGCATCAGGGGCTGGCAACGCAAGCTGCCGGCAGCCATACGTGGTTTCTCCTTGCGTGAGTTACGGCCATCTCTTCCGTACGTGAAAGAACCACGCACCGGTATGTCCATGGGCGAACACTGTGAAAAAATGGCTCAAACCTGGCAAATAGCACGTAAAGCGCAGGACAAGTTGGCATTAGCCAGCCACCAGAAGCTTGCCGCAGCCTATGATGCGCACTTCTTCGATGATCTTCTGATACCGTTTCGTGGCCGGAAACGCGACGGCTTTCTAAGGCCCGAGACCACGTTGACCAAGCTGGCCGCATTGAAACCGGCTTTCGATCAGCATTCAGGTCAGGGCACACTGACAGCAGGTAATTCCACCGGCCTGTCTGACGGTGCTGCCGCCGTCCTGCTTGGTAGTGAAGCATGGGCAGCCAAACATAAACTGAGTATCCAGGCCTACTTTCGTGATGCCGAAGTTGCTGCTGTCGATTTTGTGCAAGGTGAAGGTCTGTTGATGGCGCCAACCATCGCAGTGCCACGCCTGCTCAACCGTCAGGGCCTCACCTTGCAAGACTTTGATTTCTATGAGATTCACGAAGCCTTTGCGGCACAGGTGCTGTGCACGCTACGCGCCTGGGAAAATGCAGATTATTGCCGCGAGCGACTTGGACTGGACGAACCGCTGGGTGCTATTGACCAGACACGCCTCAATGTCTGTGGCTCATCGCTGGCCACAGGGCACCCCTTCGCCGCCACCGGCGCGCGTATTGTGGCCACCCTAGCCAGGCTGTTGGAACAAAAAGGTTCTGGGCGTGGCTTGATTTCTATCTGTGCTGCCGGCGGTATGGGTGTCACTGCGATTCTGGAGAGGGGCTGACTCCATTAATGACAGCAAATGAACACAAAACACCTTGCATGACTGTCCTGTGTGTTCGCCATAACGATTGGAAATGCAATTTTCTTCCTTAAATAGTGGCAATATTGCCACTATTTAAGTTCCAATAACGAGGCATTGCCACCGATAGAGGTCGTGTTGATGGTGCACGTGCGCTCTGTGATGAAACGTAAAAGATAAAGTGGCGATCCCATCAGGTTATATGTTTTCATGTCGGTTTCTGCAATCAGTTGCAGCACCGCGCCAGATCGCGCGGCCAGGGTGGCCTCGATGCGCCTGGCCTTTTCTGCTGCGCCGCAAAAAAGCACACCTTCGATCTCCCCGATTTTCCGAAGCCAATCACCTGACAGTGCGCCACCTAGGCCGTTCCATCGCTGCAGGACCTTGCCAGGAAGACCTGCCCGGACCAGATCATCGAGCAGGTCAACAGCCTGCTCATCTTCAAAACAGGGTATCACCGTATTGCCTGCGACCAGGGCTGCCGTCAGCCCGCCGGCTATCGCCAGGCTGGGTGTATTAGCTTCGATCAGCAGCAGAAAGGTACCGCGACCGGAAAAGTAAAGCGTATTACTCTCGCCGGTTGGCCCCGGCATCCATAGGGTCTGGGCGAGCAGGTGGCGGGCCTGCCGACACTGAAAGCGCACCATGGAAGCTGCGTCGGCGTACCTTGCCCTGTGCTGATCCAGATAAACGGCCCAGTTTTCCAGTATGGTTGCCCGCGCGGTCACGCCCAGGTCATTCCATGACTCCCATACGCTACGGCTTTGTTCAATAAGCACTTCCAGTGTTAGCATGCGTTCTTTGCCCACACCCTACGGAGTGTCGCCGACACGTCGGCTGTATGTTTGGGTAAAGCGGTAAAGATAATGCGGACCACCGGCCTTTGGTCCAGTACCGGAAAGCCGCTCTCCACCGAAAGGTTGCACACCGACAACCGCGCCGATCTGGTCACGATTGATATAGCAATTACCTACTCGGGCACGCTTTTCAATATGGCGAAAAGTGCTTTCATTGCGGGAATGGATGCCCATGGTCAAACCAAAGCCAGTGTTATTGATCTGGTCAATCACCTGATCAAGCTCTTTGGCTTGATAACGAATTACATGCAGAACCGGTCCAAAATGTTCCTGTTTTAGTTCGGCAATACTGTTGATTTCAAAGGCCACCGGTGCAATAAAATTGCCGTGCATGCAGGTATCATCCAATGCTACTTCGTAAATCAGCCTGCCTTTTTTATTCATGGTATCAATATGTTGCTGTAACGCCTTACATGCCTTCCCATCAATCACCGGCCCTACATCGGTCGCCAGACGCTCGGGGCGACCCACCGATAATTCAGCCATCGCTCCTTTGATCAGACTGATGATGCGCTCTGCTACTTCACTTTGGATATACAATACGCGCAGTGCCGAACAGCGCTGCCCTGCCGAAGCAAAAGCAGAGCGGATCACATCACGAACCACCTGCTCGGGCAAAGCGGTACTATCCACCAGCATGGTATTTTGCCCACCAGTTTCGGCGATGAGTGGCGCGCTACCTGCTGGTCGAGCCGCCAGGGCGCGGTGAATATGTTGAGCTGTCGCGAGCGATCCAGTAAAGGCGACGCCAGCGATGCGGTCATCCCGACTCAATAGCGCACCCACAGTTGGCCCGTCGCCGGGCAGAAAATGGATCACGGCGGCGGGAATACCGCTTTGCAACAAAAGCTCCATAACGCGGAAGGCCAGGAGCGAAGTCTGCTCTGCCGGCTTGGCGACTACAGTGTTGCCAGCAAGCAGCGCTGCACCGATCTGGCCGATGTATATCGCCAGCGGGAAGTTCCATGGGCTAATACAGGCAAACACGCCCCGCCCCGTATAGCTTATGACCATCGATTTACCTTTATACGAAGTCCATCGCTGCCCGTCGGCCAGGTGTCGTTCTGCTTGCTGGGCGTAGAAACGCAGAAAATCCACTGCCTCACGCACTTCATCCATCGCATCCTGAATGGTTTTACCGGCTTCACGCTGACACAACGCCATGAGTTCGGCCATGTGTTCTTCCAATTTGTCGGCCAGCTGAAGCAGGTAGAGCGCGCGGCTGGAAACAGGTGTGGCTGCCCAGTCGGGCCAGGCTTCTTTAGCGGTGGCCAATGCTTGTTCCACGTCATGGGCATCAGCC
>JAAXIA010000189.1 GCA_012270595.1 Rhodanobacteraceae bacterium
CTGGGACTGTATGGGCTATCCTTGCCGTTATGCACGTTTATCTTGATCTCCTGCGCCATGTGCTTGAGCATGGTGTTGACAAACCGGATCGTACCGGCACCGGCACAAAAAGCGTGTTCGGCTGGCAGATGCGTTTCGATCTGGGTCAGGGCTTTCCTTTGCTTACCACTAAGAAGGTACACTGGAAGTCAGTTGTACACGAGCTGATCTGGTTCCTGCGTGGCGACACTCACATCCGTTACTTGAAGGAGAATGGCGTCAGCATTTGGGATGAGTGGGCTGACGAACACGGTGAGCTTGGTCCCATTTATGGTGCCCAATGGCGTGCCTGGCCGACGGCTGACGGCGGCACTATCGACCAGATTCATCAAGTCGTCGATGCGATCCGACACAATCCTGATTCACGTCGGTTGGTGGTCAGTGCCTGGAACGTGGCCGAGTTGCCAAAAATGGTGCTCATGCCCTGCCACGCGCTTTTTCAGTTTTATGTGACCGAAGGCAAGCTCAGTAGCCAGCTCTACCAGCGTTCTGGTGATGTTTTTCTTGGGGTTCCGTTCAATATTGCCAGCTATGCTTTGCTCACGCATATGGTGGCCCAGGTATGTGAGCTTAAGGTGGGTGATTTCGTGCATACACTGGGCGATGCGCATTTATATCGCAACCATCTGGAGCAGGCGCGACTGCAATTGACGCGACAGCCGCGCGCATTGCCGCGCCTGGTTCTGTCACCTGCTGTGCGCAGGCTGGAGGATTTTTGCTACGAAAACATCCACATTGAGGCGTATAACCCGCACCCGACAATCAAGGCGGAAGTGGCGGTTTAGCTTATCGACAGGCTTACAATACGCAGTTAGGACAAGGTAGCCTACCCGCTGCCCATGTCTGCTTTATCTATTCCACTTGAGATTTACGGGAGCGCCGATGGCCATTTCGTTGATTGCAGCACTGGATGAAAACATGGCCATAGGCCGTAAGAATAAACTGCCCTGGCAGTTGCCGGATGATCTAAGGCAGTTCCGGCAATTGACTGTCGGCAAGTATGTGCTTATCGGTCACAACACTGCATTAGCTATTGGCAAGGCGCTGCCCAAGCGCACCAACCTGGTGCTTTCACGGCGACATGATGCCCCCTTCCCTGGTCAGCTCACGGTGCGCTCGATCAGCGAAGCGCAGGCACGCTGTGGCGGCACGGGCCTCATGGTGATTGGTGGTGCCGAAGTGTTCCAGGAAACACTCCCGCTTGCACGTCGTTTGTATTTGACCTGGGTCAACACCTGTATTGACGATGCTGACACCTTCTTTCCAAACGTTCGCTTTGGGCAGTGGACTGAAGTTTCACGTACCCATCACGCGAAAGATGCCAGACACAAGTACGACTTTGACATGGTCTCGTATATCCATGGTGTTTGAGGGCTGACGTTTTATTTCTCTGACTACCGACCTTGTTCTTTCCCATTACGATCTGACATGTCTGTACTATCCATTATAGAATTCCCCGACTCCCGTTTGCGTATCAAGGCCTCGCCGGTAACGCGTTTCGACAGCGAACTGGATCAGTTGGTCCACAACATGTACCAGACCATGTACAGCGCCCAGGGCGTGGGCTTGGCTGCGACCCAGGTCAATGTGCCGCAGCAGGTACTGGTGATTGATATGAGCGAAAACCGCAGCGAAGCGCTCACCCTTGTTAATGCCCGCATCGCACAGCGGGAAGGAACCCAGGTATACAAGGAAGGTTGCCTGTCCTTTCCTGGCATGTATGCCCAGGTTACGCGTGCGCTAAAAGTGAAAGTTGAAGCCTGTGATACGCGAGGCAAATCCTTTGTTTATCAGGCGGAAGGCCCACTAGCGGTCGCCATACAGCACGAAATGGATCACCTGGAAGGTAAAGTATTTATCGATTACCTTTCGCCGCTCAAGCGTGCCATGCTACTCAAGCGCATGGAAAAACAACGCAAGGCAAGCGCTTGAACATGCCTCTTAGACTGGTCTTTGCCGGTACCCCTGCGTTTGCTGTTCCCTGTCTTGAGGTCTGCCAAGGCCATGGCAGCGAAGTGCTTGCCGTGTACACCCAGCCAGACCGCCCTGCTGGCCGTGGCCGTAAACTTACCCAAAGCCCGGTCAAACAGGCCGCGCAAACTGCATTGCTGCCGGTGGAGCAACCAGCATCGCTTAAGTCCATTGATGTACAGGAACGGCTTGCCGCCTATGCCCCTGATCTTATGGTTGTCGTGGCCTATGGCCTGATGCTGCCGCGTTCGGTGCTGGCTGTCCCGCGCTTGGGCTGTTGGAATGTACACGCCAGTTTACTTCCGCGCTGGCGTGGTGCCGCGCCTGTTCAGCGCGCCATGCTTGCTGGTGACAGCGAAACGGGCGTCTGTTTGATGCGCATGGAAGCCGCTCTGGATAGCGGCCCGGTTCTGCTGGAAAAACGCACGCCCATCATGCCTGACGACAACGGTGGCACACTGCATGATCGCCTGACTATTCTCGCCGCTCAGGTACTCAAAGAGGGTTTGATCCGAACGCTTTCCGGCACGCTTTTGCCTGCTGTTGCGCAGTCTGACAAAGGCATTACTTATGCGCACAAGCTGGATAAAGCCGAATCGGCACTTGATGTTTCTCGTGCTGCACACGTATTGGAACGTCAGGTCCGCGCCTTTAATCCCTGGCCCGGCAGCTACGTTATTGTCAAAGGTGAACAACTACGCATCTGGGTGGCTACAGTGCTGGAGATGCCGCATGCCGCGCCACCCGGCAGCTTGCTCGCTGCCAGCTCTCAAGGTCTTGATCTGGCCTGTGCTCAAGGGGTGCTTCGCATTACCTGCTTACAACGTGCTGGTGGTCGCCGTATCACCGCCGCCGATTATCTCAATGCACGCCCCGAACTGCGCAGGCTTAAGTCACCAGGTCAGCAAAAGCAAACACAACACGATGGCGTAGCATGATGTGCGCTACCAAAAAAAACGCTGTGATGTCATGCCAGGTGATCGGTCGTGACAATGGGGCCGGGCTAAGTCGTGATATGCGCCTGCTTGCCGCCGCACTGCGCCAGACAGGCGTAAACACATATCTCAAGGCTTTGCCACATCGCTCTCGCCTCGCTCCCTGGCTAACGCGCGTCCGCTTGCTTGGGAAGACAAAACGCTTCGTACTAAACTTGATGCTTGAGCGGGTACGTACCGAGTTTTTGCCGACAGCGCATTACAATGTGTTAGTGCCTAATCCCGAATATTTTCGCAGGCAGGATCTTGCCGCACTACCATTGATCGACGAGATATGGGTCAAGACCCATCATGCCAGGAACCTGTTCGCCCCGCTGGGGGTCCCCGTTCGCTATCTTGGGTTTAGCAGTCTGGATCGCATGGACCACACGCTGCCGCGTCATCGCACCTTTTTCCACGGCCCCGGGCGTAGCCATAACAAGGGAACAGCAATGTTACTCAAGCTTTGGGCAAGGCATCCTGAATGGCCAACGCTCACTGTGGTATGGCGACGCAAGCATCTCAGCCTGCCATCTCAGCCGGCCAATGTCTGCCTTATTCGCGAACATCTGGATGACGCGGCTTACCAGCAGCTCCAGAATGCACACCGCTTCCATCTATGTCCCTCACACACTGAAGGTTATGGCCATTACCTGGTTGAAGCGATGAGCTGTGCTGCCGTTATCGTGACTCTGGATGCTCAGCCAATGAATGAATTAGTGACTTACGAACGGGGCGTACTGGTTCCGACGAAAGTGACCGGAAAGCAGGATCTGGCCACACTCCATAGCGCCGATGAAGCGGCACTGACGACCGCGATCAAGCGCTGTATCGCTATGCAAGATAGCGAGGTCAATGCGCTGGGACAATCTGCGCGGGCCTGGTATGAAAGCCAGCGCGACATTTTCCCTTCACGCCTGAGTGAGATCACTTTAAATCTTTTCAACCGTAATGAGTGATCCTTTGCACACTGTTGAATCTGCGACCTTGAACACCAATAGTTGCGCCCGGAAAAACTGGGGGATATCCGCGTTGCTGGCCAGCATGCCACTGTGCTTTGCCTTATCGACCTGGCTCAAGGTCATACCCATCGCGACGCTTTTTCTGACCGGTCTGTGGGCCTTGCTGCGCTACCCTGAAAGTCGCTGCTGCTTCGTTCGTGCCTGGCCGGTCATTACAGTGTGCTCTCTGTATTTTTTCTACGCGACCGTCAACATACTTGTTCATGGCCTGGGTTGGGATGCATTTGATCTGCCCTCGCACGTACTACTGCTGCTGGGCATTGCCACCCTGTTTTCTCTGCCGCAAGATGAACGTATTATCTGGCTGGGATTTAGTATATCGGCATGTATGCTCGGTGCGGTTTGCCTGTTTCAGTACTACGTGCAAGGTATTGACCGCGTTTATGGCCTTAACGGCGGGCCTTGGGGTGCCATCGAATTTGCCATGTTGCTCCTGATGCTGGCCTTACTGGGTATGCTGCACCTGCTCGATCAACACCGATGCTGGCCCGAACAATGCCTGCACGCTCTTGGTGCCGGGCTTGGTGTGTACGGCGCTTTGTTGACGCAGAGTCGCGGACCTGTGCTTTGTTTTATTCCCGTCTACCTGCTTTGCGTAATTATGAAAACACGGCAAAATGGCCAATGGCAGCGCAGCCTGCTACTTACTGCGGCCGTCACGGTCATTGTACTTGCTGCCATTTTGTCTACCCATGCTCAGTTGTTACGGCGCATGGATAAGGTCAGTGTCGAGGTCACCACCTACAACCACGCGAGTAATGCCCAAGGTTCGGTGCGCGAGCGCATCGAAATGTGGCGCACCGCCTGGCGCGCCTTCACCCAGCACCCTGTTGAGGGGGTCGGTTTCGATCAGTTTGGGAGCTACGTCCGCCAGCAAGTTGCTGCCGGTCTTAGTCGGCCAGCCATCTACAAGTACAACCATCCTCATAACGAATACCTGGAAGCCGCCGCCACTGGTGGCATCCCGGGTTTGCTGGTAATTGTGTTGCTGCTTTTTGTGCCGCTGGGTTATTTCCTGTGCTATAGCTCATATCCATGCAGGGCTGTGGCGAACAAGGCGCTGGCCGGGGTCGCAGTGACTTTTATGTACGTACTGTGTGCGATGACTGATAATGTACTTTATCGCGCCATGCCACACTCGTTCTATTTCTTTTTCGTGCTTGGTCTGGCCTTATGGATGGTGCAGGTAAAAAAACGATTCCACACCAGGCTGGTAACATAGCATAGCCTGTAGGGTCCAGGTCATGATTGCGTTTTGCTAATGCCAATAACGGTTAGAATGACCCGATGGCCCTTCTTCCACTTACACTTGCAATCATCGCCCACAACGAAGCGGCGGGGATTGATCGTTGCCTGGATAGCGTTCCCTTTGCCGCTGAGAAGCTGGTGATCGACTCGGGCAGTGATGACGACACTATAGCGATTGCCAAGGCCCATGGTGCCCGGGTGATTCATCAGGACTGGCTGGGCTTTGGCCCACAACGCAATGTCGCCAGCGCACACTGTACGTACGACTGGATCCTGACCCTGGATGCCGATGAATGGTTATCCCTCGCACTGATTAGCGAAATGGAGCGCCGTCTTCCGGCGCTGCTAAGCAGTGCGTCTGCCGCCGCTCTATTACGTCGCCGCACGCTTTATATGGGGCGGCATCTACGCTGGTACCGGCCCAGCGTGGGCGAAAAACTGGCACGTTTGTATCACCGTGACCGCGCTTGCTGGTGCGATGCGCGTGTGCATGAATCGTTGCGCTACAGCGGCAAGGCTGAGCTGTTCAAGGCACCGCTGGAACATGCTAACAACCCTACGCTGGTGCATAAGCAGCTCAAGGTACTGCGCTACGCCGAATTGAAATGCCGTGACTGGCTGGATAAAAAGAGGCCGCTGCGGATGTGGCAGACACCTTTCGTTTATCCACTCACTTTTTTTAAGGATTACCTGCTGCGACTGGCTTTTTTAGACGGATGGCGTGGCTTTTTGATTGCACGGACAGCCGCCAGTTACGCACTCTACAAGCGCATGCGCTACTATGAAATGCATGCCTGTCCCAACTCGGTAAGCATGGCCGCTGAAGCGCTCAATCAGCACCATCTGGATCGTTGATTCTCCCATGCGGTAACACATAGATGGTTTTTCCGGAATTCGCCATGAAAAAAGCCTTCAAAGTGAGAATCATTACTACCTTAAGTTCTACTATTGAGTTCTATGATTTTTCCCTGTTTCTTTTTCTGGCACCTGTCCTTGGTCAGCATTTTTTTCCGGGATCAAGCAGGCTTGGTTCCATCATGCCGGTTCTATTGGTATATTGCGCGGGCTATCTGGCAAGAGTTGTTGGCGGTTTTTTTTATAGCCATTTTGGGGATAGTTATGGCAGAAAAAAAAGTTACATGTATTCCATTATTATTATCTCTGTCGCCAATCTCGCCATCGCTGCACTGCCAGGACAGGAAACGTGGGGACTGTCCGCTCCTGCTCTGCTATTCCTTTTGCGTGTTATCCAGGGTTTGTCTTTGGGCGGCGAGGTGCCTGGCGCGCTGACTTTTGCCGCCGAGCATAGTAAATCAAACCGTAGAGGTACCGTTACCGGTTTGATTATCGCCGGTCTGTCTTTTGGTACGGCGTTGGCATCGGGTGTGATAGCGGTTTTATATCTTGTTCTTGGTGAGGAGCTGATAAGAGCATGGGGCTGGCGCCTTGCTTTTGTCCTTGGCGCGGTGATGGGTGGGATAAGTCTCTGGTTAAGACTGTCACTTTCAGAAACCCCTGCCTATCAACAGGCACAACATGAAACCCACGCAGAAAAAATACCTCTGAAACGACTTGTCCATAATCACAAAATGGCTATCATACGCGGCATGTCCATCGCGATGGTACCAGCCTTGTGTTTTAGTATTATGTACTACCTGCCACGCCTCCAGGGACATTTTTTACATGTTTCACAAAACGACACTTTCTCATTGAATGCGGTTGCTCTTCTTATGCTTAGTATGCTGGCTCTGTTAAGCGGCTACTTCTCTGACAAAGTGGGACGTGTTCCCATGATAAAATGGGGCGCAGTCATCGTTTTCGTTTTTTTCCCAGTGGGTATGTTTCTACTGGTTCAGGGTAAGCTTCCAGGAATCGTGGCTTTAATTCCACTATTAATAAGCACCGCAGCACTCAACGGAACCTATGAAGCGGCTATTATTGAATTATTTCCAACCCATAGCCGCTATTCTGGTGTTGCCTTTTGTCACAACATGTCTTTCGGTATAACACTGGGTGTTAGCCCGATTATTCTGGAGTGGCTCAGTAGCCACCGCTTGTTTTATCTTATTGGCCTGATGCCTGCACTGTTTGCACTGTGGCTGTTCTATCTGTCCTTATCCTGGAAGGAACAAAACAACCAGTCGCTGGTAAACGTTTAGGGCTACAGTATAGCCATAAAAACCCCCTTATAATCCAGGTATCATATCCCGCGAGATGGCAGGTTTTTTGTGAAAATAGATCAGAGTGGAAAAGACACCATGCATAAAGGAGTTACACGCCTGCTCGTGAGTCTAAGCCATTGCTATCACCGTAGCAAACCCTGTCAGGTAGCCTTAAAAATCTACAAGGCGACCCGTAGTCCATCCGTTTTCGGTTAAACTTGAGGCCGTGACAGCTCGGCAAGGGGAGATGGGATGCTTAGAAAATTCGTGGTCTTACTGGGCTGCGTGCTCATCAGTGTGGCTGCCTATGCGGCAAAGGTGCCGCTGCGAAAAGGCTATCCGCACGCTTATGTCGTTCTCCCCGGCGATACCTTGTGGGATATTTCCAGGCATTTTCTGTCAAAGCCCTGGTTATGGCCGGAAATCTGGCAGGCCAATCCGCGGGTACATAATCCGCACCTGATCTATCCTGGTGACATACTCAAGCTATCACTGGTTGGAGGGGCGCATCTGGTGCTCAAATCCAGTGAGCGCGCCAAACATGATACGGCTACGGCCGATCATAAAAAGCCAGCCGTCATGCATAGCGTTACGCTGAAACCGCGTGTGCGCCATGAGCGCCACGCAGTGCCGACGATTTCGCTGGCAAAGGTGAAGATGTTTCTTGAGAATGTGCGCGAGATGTCTTCCGCGAAGCTCGAGTCTACGCCCTACGTCGTCGGTTTTGAGGAAGGTCAATTGCGCGGCAGTGTCGGTCAGAATATCTATGTACGCAAGCTCAGTTCCAGGCCAGGTCAACATTGGGCGATTGTGCGCCCCACCCGCATTTTTCGGCGTTTTGGTAAGCGAGGCAGTGGTCATCTGGTAAGTCATGTGCTTGACAGTGACCCCGCATGGAACTGTATCTGTGGGCCGTGGGATGAAGACCTTCGTCATGATAGACACTACGCGCATGGTACTGAACTAGGGGTGGAGGTCACCGTCATAGGCCACGCCGAAGTGTTGCGCGGGGGCGATCCGAGTACCTTGTTGCTGCTTGATGCCAGGCGCGAAATCCGTGCCGGTGACCGTGTGTTGCCACTCAAGGGAGAACCCTACGATCCACACTTTTATCCGCACTCTCCCAGGAAGTTACCCGTGCATGGGCGGGTGATTGCGCTTCTTGATGCAATGAGTGCCGTTGGACCGCACCAGGTGGTGGTGTTGTCAGTGGGGCGCAAGGACAACGTGGATAACGGCACGACGTTCGCCGTATGGCAGCCCGGCGCGCGTATCGCTGACGATGTGGTACACGGCAGTCTCCATCGCGGTATCAGCAAGAAGTTAGCATTACCCAATGAATATATTGGCCATGTGATGGTGTTCCGTCGCTTTAACCAGTTAAGTTACGCTCTGGTGATGAACAGTCTACGTCCAATAAAGATAGGGGACAGGTTGCGTTTGCCAAAGTGACTTACCAACGAGCCACTTTGAGTTTTATCGTTTATTCCGGTGGCGACCTGATGGGAGTCGCAAATCATGAAAAAGCCAGCTATAGCTGTATCAACACGGGTTGTTTCCACACAATGACTTGCCGCGATACTGTAAATACATGCCCGGTGATTTTTATGGGAAACCGGGTCTAGATGGGCTTTATCATTATCAACGTATTTCCTGACGCCAAGAGAAAATCACAGCCTGCATCGCTCAATATGAGCATTGCCTCCTCTGACGGAGATATTATCTCATGCTTTTCTGGCGGCAAATCCTAATCTTCAACAGACTACCACAGTTATCGTATCAGCTTTAGTGTGGATAGTCGTGGTGAAGACACTAAGGAATCCCTGATCAATGGATGT
>JAAXIA010000202.1 GCA_012270595.1 Rhodanobacteraceae bacterium
GGCGGTGGAGATGGTCCCGCATTTTTTTCGCTCACTGTGTGAGGCACTGGGTGCCAACCTGCACTTGTCGGTGCGCGGCCAGAATGCACATCACATGGTAGAAGCCTGTTTCAAGGTCGTGGCGCGTAGCCTGCGCCGGGCGATCCGCCGCGAAGGCAGCGCGCTGCCAAGCACCAAGGGGCTGCTCTGATGCAGGTGGTGCTGATGGACGCTGGTGGAAGCAATATTGGCTCGCTGCGTTATGCCTTGCAAAGGCTGGATGTTGAAGCGATATGGACCACCGATGTCGAGACAATTCGCAGTGCCGACAGGGTGATTCTACCCGGCGTGGGGACGGCCAGATGTGGCATGTCAAGGCTGCATGAGCTGGGTCTGGTCGAGCTGTTACGCTCCCTCCGGCAACCCGTGCTTGGTATTTGTCTTGGAATGCAACTGTTGTTTGCACACTCGGAAGAAGATGATACCCCTTGCCTTGGCCTGATCCCGGCAGCGGTGAAGCGGTTTACCGAGCGCCCGGGACTACGTGTGCCGCATATGGGGTGGAACCGTTTGCAGATTCAGCGTAGGCATCCTTTGTTAACTGGACTGAATGAAGGCGAGCAAGTTTATTTCGTGCACAGCTATGCCGCACCGGTAGGGTCCTGGACACTGGCAAGTGCATTCCATGGCGGGCCCTTTTCGGCCGTGGTCGCTTGCGGTAACTTCTATGGCATGCAATGTCACCCTGAGCGATCTGCCTCGGTCGGTGTCAAGCTTTTGTGGAACTTTCTTGGGTTATGAGTTTTACCGTGATTCCTGCCATCGACCTGCGTGCTGGTCGTGTGGTACGCCTAAAGCAGGGTGATTACGCACGCCAGACGACTTATGCGGACGATCCATGCACTTTGGCAAAGTGTTACGCTGACGCTGGTGCACAGTGGATCCATCTGGTTGATCTTGATGGTGCCTGCTCTGGTCGCCTGGATAATCTGGCTATTGCCGAGAGCATCGCACGTGATGGGGTGCAGGTGCAATCCGGCGGCGGTGTGCGTCATGATGCCGATGTGCAGCGCCTGTTCGATGCCGGCGTAGCACGGGTGGTACTGGGTAGCGTGGCTATTAATCAAACCGGACAGGTGAAAGACTGGTTACACAGCTACGGTGCCGATCGTTTTATCCTGGCGCTTGATACGCGTTGTCTGGATGGTCGCTGGACTTTGCCCACTGCCGGCTGGACGCAGGCCGGGCAGCGCACGCTGGATGAACTGGCACCATGGTATGCGGCGAAGGGCGCGTGTCATCTGCTGTGCACGGATATTGAGCGCGATGGTATGCAAACCGGTTGCAATCTTGATTTGTATCGACACCTTGTTCACATTGCCCCTTCGCTTCGGGTACAGGCATCGGGGGGCATGCGTGGACTGGATGATATTCGTGCAGTACGTGAAACGGGGGCCGACAGCCTAATTCTTGGGCGTGCCCTGCTGGAGGGGCGGTTTACCATGGCGGAGGCACTGGCATGCTGAGCCGCCGTATTATTCCCTGCCTTGATGTGCGCGATGGTCAAGTGGTCAAGGGTGTGCGTTTTCGTGACCATGTCGTGATGGGTCCCATCGTTGATCTGGCTTTGCGTTACCGTGACCAGGGTGCCGATGAACTTGTGTTTTACGACATCACTGCCAGTTCCGAGGGGCGTAGTGTGGAGGTATCCTGGGTGGAGACCGTGGCCCGGGTGATGGATATTCCTTTTTGTGTGGCCGGTGGTATTGGCAGTGTCGATGAAGCGCGCAGCGTATTGCACGCCGGTGCAGACAAAATTTCGGTAAACTCGCCAGCGCTGGAGCGGCCGGCATTGATCGATGAACTGGCTGCAGCTTTTGGCACGCAATGCGTGGTTGTGGGCGTTGATTCGCGACGTGACAGCGACGGTCAGTGGCGGGTAAACCAGTACACTGGCGATCCGCTCATGACCAAGGTGTTACCGCGTTGCACCCTGGAATGGGTGCGCGAAGTGCAGCAGCGCGGGGCAGGTGAAATTGTGCTTAATTGCATGGCCAGCGATGGTGTGCGTCGCGGCTACGATCTGGAACAACTGCAAACGGTTCGTGCAGCGTGCGATGTTCCCCTGATTGCCTCGGGTGGCGCTGGTGCGCCGTGGCATTTTCACCAGGTGTTCGTATCTGCTGATGTGGATGGTGCTCTGGCCGCCAGCGTGTTCCACTCCGGTGCCATTAACATACCCGAACTCAAGCGCCATTTACACGATCAAGGTGTGTTGGTGCGTATTTGCTGATAAAAATTGGTCTTGTTGCGTTAGGTTTCGCTATCACAGCGACTGGCGTTGGGAGCAACATCTTTAAGCGTTTCTGTTGGGTGTTCCCGGTCGTGATCTTTATACGGCGCAGGCATTACAGCATGTCGCTGTTTCTCCATTTCCCGATGTGTTCCAACCACAGGTTTGTCGATGACAATCATGGATTTTAACGATTTTTCTTGTCTTGACTGGAACAAAGGTGATGGCCTTCTTCCAGTCATCGTCCAGCACTGGCAAAGTGGCGAAGTACTTATGCTGGGTTATATGAATAGCGAGGCGCTGGCGCAAACCTGCCGCAGCGGTCGGGTGACTTTTTTCAGTCGTAGCAAGCAGCGATTATGGACCAAGGGTGAAAGATCGGGACATGTTCTCCTGCTTAAGGCGATCAGCTGCGATTGTGATGCCGATACCTTGCTGGCGCGCGTGCAGCCACAAGGACCAACCTGCCATCGCGGCAGTTTCAGCTGCTTTGGTCAACGCGATGAAGTGCGTCCGGTGATCAGTTTCCTGGCCGAACTCGATACGCTGGTGCGGCGACGCCATGCCGAGCTTCCGGTGGAAAGCTACACGAGCCAACTGTTCGCGAGTGGTTTGCGACGCATGGCGCAGAAAGTGGGCGAAGAAGGTGTCGAAACGGCACTGGCGGCGATGGTGCAGGATGACGATAGCCTGCTTGGTGAAGCTTCGGATCTGCTCTTTCACCTGATTGTACTGCTGCGTGCGCGTGGCCTTGGCCTAAGTCAGGTCGTGGCTGTCCTGGCGCAGCGCCATGGGCAGCGTCAAGTCGTCCAGAAAAATACCACTTAATTCCTGAATACACCATTATCAGCCGCTGGCTCACAGGCAATGGTTGCCCTTGGTGGGTGATGGGTGTCCGTAAAGAGAAAAATGCCGGGTAAACCCCAGGAATTTCACGATCAACGGTTGCATGTCGCCTGTTTTTCATGGTGTTACGACAGCCCGTGCTAAAAGAAGCAGTTGTTCAGGTAGCCATTAGTGTTAACAAGCCCTAACAGGCTAACAGAAGTCGGATTTGTCACCTGCACTGCTTCCAGGGTTCTGGCTATACATATGAAAGTGGCAAAGCATTGAACACACGGGGTGCGCATAAATCTCGCGCTCGAACAGTCCTTTCCAGCCCTCGCGTAACGCATGGTTTCTTTGTCTTAAGGGCTAAAATCCTGTGACGACTCTATCCAGGTCTCGCGTAGTGTGTGTCCGTAGCGGTGCACTTCGTCGATGAGCACCGCTACGTGTTCAGGATTGACATCTGGAGTGATACCGTGACCCAGGTTAAAGATATGACCGGGGTGTTTACCGTAGCTATCGAGCACGGACCGGGCCTGGCTGCGGATGATATGGGGTGGGGCACGCATCACCGCAGGGTCAAGATTGCCTTGTAATGCCACCCGGTTAGCTGTGGCGTGACGGGCCTGGGCCAGCGTGATGGTCCAGTCCACACCAAGCGCGGTGCAGCCACTTGTGGCCAGTTTGGAAAGGTGCCAGTTCGCGCCCTTGGCGAACAAGATCAGCGGCAGCTCTCTGGCGTGCCTATCACTTGTCAGTGTCGCCAGGATCTGCCTTAGGTAGCGCAGCGAGAATTCGTCGAATGCTGTTTGTGGTAGCAAGCCACCCCAGGTGTCGAAGATCATCAGGGCTTGCGCACCGGCAGCGGCCTGGGCAGAGAGGTAGTGGCTGACGCTGCTTGCCAGTATTTCTAGCAGATGATGCGCCAGAGTCGGTTCGTTCCGGCACAGTGCTAGGGCACTGGCAAAATCGTGCGAGCTACGACCTTCTATCATGTAGCAGGCTAGTGTCCACGGGCTACCGGCGAAACCGATCAAGGGTACCCGTTCATTTAGTTCGCGGCGAATCAGTTGCACCGCGTCCATCACGTAACGCAGTTCAGCGTCCATGTCGGGGACGCTGAGTGCGGTGATATCGCTAGCCTTGCGCAGTGGGCGCGCGAATTGGGGACCTTCGCCAGGCGTGAAGAACAGCTCCAAACCCATCGCGTCAGGGAGGGTTAGAATGTCGGAAAACAAAATAGCGGCATCCAGATCGAAACGTACCAGGGGTTGCAAGCTCACTTCACAGGCATAGTGCGGGTTTTTTGCCAGTGCCATGAAGCTGCCAGCACGTTCGCGTATGGCGCGGTATTCGGGCAGGTAGCGGCCGGCCTGGCGCATGAGCCAGATCGGTGTGGTGTCTGTGGCCTGGCGACGCAAAGCGCGCAAGAGTCGATCATTCTTAAGTGGGGTGTTCATGATTTAAGTCGTCAAGTTATCAGGTGCACGCATCTGTGCGTAGCAAGCTGGAACGATGGCGGCATGATCTTCCGCCTATGGGTGGCAGGCAGCAACACCGCCATTTGCCATTGACCTGGCGGCAGGGAACGGCTAGCTACGCGATATGAAGCTAGGCTTGCGCACAGGCCTTCGAAAGGACAGTGAAAATGTCATCTTCAGCGACGTCGCTGACGATTTCAGCGTGTCCGATACCGCGCCATAGAATTAAACGGCGCGCGCCTGCTGTATTTTTTTTATCGAGTCTCATGAACGCGAGTAATTGTGCCGGATGGCAACAACTGGCCGGTGGCGCGACAGGAAGACCAACGGTGTGTAACAGCTGCTCAAGCCGGATACGATCACCAGGCATGGCCATGCCCAGATGCTCAGATAGCCGTGCCGCCAGTACCATGCCGATAGCCACGGCTTCGCCATGCAGCATGGCACTGTAATGACCGACGGTTTCCAGCGCGTGACCAAAGGTATGACCAAAGTTGAGGCGCGCGCGTTCACCTTGTTCGGTTTCATCACGGTTGACTACACCGGCTTTGTAACGAATCTTGCGCGCGATAGCCTCCAGTATGGCGTGTTCTTCACGTTGAGCCAGTGCATCAGCATGCGCTTCAAGCCAGGTGAAAAAGCCCGTGTCACCGATGGCTGCGCCCTTGATGACTTCGGCAAGTCCGGCATGGTATTCACGTTCAGGCAGGGTGCTTAGGGTCTGGATATCAGCCACGACGGCGCGTGGCTGATGGATGGCACCCACCAGATTCTTGCCGATGGGAAGGTTGATGCCGGTTTTAACGCCGACCGAGGAATCCACCATGGCAAGCAAGGTGGTAGGCATCTGGATCACATCAATACCGCGCATCCAGCAGGCGGCGGCAAATCCGGCCAGATCACCTACCACGCCACCACCAAGCGCCAGTACGCAGGCATCACGGGTGGCACCAAGTTTGGCCAAAGCGTTGAGGACACGCTCGAACTGGCTGAGGTTTTTGTGGGTTTCACCGTCTTCAAGCAGAAAATAGTTCCACTTTAATCCGCTAAGGCCCGCGGTTACGCGCTCGAGGTAGAGGGGTGCCACACGCCTGTTGCTAACGATCAGGACATGTTGACCACGCAGGCGGGCGCGCCAGCGTTTACTATCTTCCAGCAAGTGACGACCAAGCCATACAGGATAGCTGCGCTCGCCCATGTGGACATGGATGGTGAGAGGGGAGTCATCTTGCATGATGTTGTTGCCAGCATGCATCAATAAGGGCAATGCTGTAGCGCGTGTTGGTGAGGACGTCATCATAGCAGGCTGGGATAGCCAGGTCGGCGGTTGCGCGATACAGCGCTTCGCGAAGCTCGGCCATGGCCTGTAGTCGCGCATAGCGATCGTGACCGGCCAGAAGCGGGCGTTGGGTGTCATGGCGCAGGCGTTGCCATTGCTGCTCTAAAGTCACCTGAAGCCATATCACGTAGCCACGTTCGGCCAGGTAACGACGATTGTCCATGTCGAGTACGGCACCGCCACCGGTGGCGATGAGCAGACTGCATTGGCCGCTATACTCCTCAAGCAGAGCGGATTCACGGTGCCGGAAGCTGGCTTCACCCTCGCTGTTAAGTACCTGGCATGCTGGCTTGCCGAAACTGCGTTCGATTTCCTGATCCAGGTCGATGAACACAAGTCCGTAGTGTCTGGCAAGGCTTGCACCGATGGTGCTTTTGCCGGCGCCAGTGGGGCCAATCAAGAAAAGGTTACTGGATGGGTTCATATCCCAATTTTAACAGCCGCAGGAGCTGAAAGATGTCCGAATGTTTATTGCTGGTCGGTTGCGGCGATCTGGGATTGCGCCTTGCTGCCTTGCTTGTGGCACGTGGTGACGAGGTCTTTGCCTTGCGGCGTCATCCACCAAAGACATTGATCCCGGGTATCCATTGGCTACAAGGCGACCTTGCACGGTGTGATGGGTTACCTGCGCTACCGTCCGCGATCACGCAACTGGTGTACTTGCCTGCACCCGATGCACGCGATGAGGCGAGCTACCGTGCGGTCTTCATCAATGGCTTACGGCATCTTTTCACTGCGCTGGATCTTGGTCATCTACGCCGCAGCGTGTTAGTTTCTTCCAGTGCGGTGTACGGCGAGCATGGTGGTGCCTGGGTGAATGAAGACACCCATGAGGCACCGCTGGGATTCAACGGTCGCTTATTGCTGGAAGCTGAGCGTGTGTTGAATCAGCAGCTGCGTGGAACTTCGGCAGCCTGTGTGGTGCTACGTCTGGCGGGGCTTTACGGCCCGGGGCGGATCCACTTGATTCAGCGGCTGCGTACGCAGCAGGTGACGGTGGTACGTGATCCGCCGCATTGGTCCAATCTTATTCATATTGACGATGCGGCAGCGGCCATCGCGCACTTGCTTTGCATACCTTATCCGGAAACCTTGTACTTGGGAGTAGACGATACGCCGCTTCCGCTGCATGAACGTTATGACCATCTGGCCGCTTTGCTTAAGCTTGCGCCTGCGCTGGCAGGGGCGTCGCCGGTGAACGTGGGCAGCAAGCGCTTGTGCAATGCTCGTCTGCGTGCTAGTGGTTTTACGTTGCAATGGCCGGATGCACGTGCGGGTTATGCAGCGCTGCTTGCCGCTGGGCAAGAAGAGGTGAATAGAAATCAAGGAAGAATTCCTTGCGGGTTTACAGGCATTTAGTGAAGGTGTTCGCTGTTTCCCCTAGTGCGGGCCTTTATTATCTGGCGTATCGTGTATGCGTGTAGGGTTTGAGCGCCAGGTTTTTGTGGATACAGAGTCGGCGTGAGGGTTTGTGTCACGCGCACGTCCATCCAGATCTCTGCGTGAGGATAAATAAATGTCAACCCGATTAATGCAAACAATGCCATGCATCATGAAAGCATGGTTGCTTTTTTCAGTAGTTATGCTGACTTTGTGCTGTCAGGCGACTGGCGTGACAGTGAGCATACATTATGGCAAGGAGGTAAACAATACCGAATTTCCTTATTTCGTCGGGTTGACCGAGGAGGTCAATGGCGGGTACCGCTGTGGCGGCACGCTGATTTCAAAAGACACAGTATTGACTGCCGCGCACTGTGTGTATGACTTCGCCCCAAAATTGATAGCCAATATAGGCATGGATGAAAGAAGTCCACTTGAAGCCCTGGAAAGGGTGCCGGTAAAACAGATATTTATTCCCGGGCAATATGGCAAAGTGAGCGGCATGTATGATATTGCCATTTTGAAACTGGCACATGCTGTCACGGCGACGCATGCGTACATGCCACTTAAAGAATGGAATATAAGTGATGGTGCAGAAGTTTATGCCATAGGCTTTGGCAAAACGGAGAAAGGGGGTATGCCCAACCATCTGTTAGGTGCAAGTTTCCAGATGGTTAACTGGTATGCGCACTGCAGCGGTCACAATTATCCCAAAGGCTACCCACCGACCCATTTTGATCCGCATTACCATTTGTGCACCCAATCCTACACGGATGGAGGTGATTCGGGTGGACCTGTCATGAACCAGTATGAGGGTAAGTTTTATCAGATAGGCATTGTTTCCAGGGGGCTTCTGAATGCTGGTCAGCAGACGAGGGTTTCTGCCTATTACGACTGGATCGCCAGGCACATCAAATAGATGATGTGTGGGTGTCTCAAAAAAACAGGCGAGTTCTCATGGTCGTTGTTTGTTTTGTAATTGTGTTTTGCATGCGCTCACCCTTTGATAAGCTTAAGGGTGAGTAGTCTTGAAGGGTGTGTGCATGTGAGTTTCCCTTAGGGAATCTCTGATCTATTCAGGGGCGGTAAAATACTGAAGTCATAAACCGCACTACCGCC
>JAAXIA010000132.1 GCA_012270595.1 Rhodanobacteraceae bacterium
AAAAAGGCCCAGAAACGCAGCGGTGGAAGCGGAGAAATCCATCATCGAAGTCGGCAGGCATGGCTGGCTTGGGTGAGCTTGCTCAGAACATCCATTGATCAGGGATTCCCTAAGTATCTGGCTCTCTTCGTCGTGCTGGCGCTTTAGCGCACGGTATTCCAGCGCCCACCACTGCGCCTGTTTGCGCGCCTTTTCTGCCTTGAGCGCCTTCCAGTGTTAAGCCGTGCGGGCCTGGCGATCAAGACGTTCAATCTGTTTATCCAGCTCATCGCGCACGTCACGAGCGCGTTCCAGATTTCCACGTGTCGCAGCGATACGGCTCTGCGTTTCCTTGCGACGATCCTTGTATCTGGAAATGCCGGCTGCCTCTTCCAAATGGTGACGCAACTCTTCAGGATGCGCATCAATAAGCTGGCTTATCATTCCCTGTTCAATGATCGAATAACTGCGCGAACCCAGACCAGTGCCAAGAAACAGATCCGTAATATCACGGCGACGGCAACGCGTACCGTTTAGAAAGTAGGCAGACTGGTCATCACGCCGCACCTGCCATTTCACCGAGATCTCGGTGAAACGACCATATTCGCCCTGTACCACACCGTCGCTGTTATCAAACGATCAGTTCTACTGTCGCCTGCCCCACCGGCTTGCGTGACACCGAGCCGGAAAAGATCACATCAACCAGTGCATCGCCACGCAGGCGAGTAGCTGTGCTCTCACCCATCACCCAGCGCACGGCATCAATAATGTTCGACTTACCACAACCATTGGGTCCGACCACACCAGTCATATGGGCATGCACATGCAGCATGGTCGGATCGACGAAAGACTTAAATCCAGCAAGCTTGATGGTCATCAAGTGCATGCGCTATCCGGGGTAACCAAGGTGGCAGGAGTTTTAACAGATAACTATGCTTTTCACGCTCCACTACTGCAAGGGCCAGCAACCATGTTGCTCAAGGCCTGACTGCTAAGCTGCCCGGGCATCAATGGACAAGGCATGAATGCCCGTGTCCATCAGTTCAGCCAGCGTGGCATACACAAGACGATGGCGCTGCAAGGGCGACAGACCAGTAAATGCAGCACTCACGATACGCACATAAAAATGTCCCTTGCCCTCATTGACGTGGCCTTTATGCTTGTCACCATCGTCGCGCACGACGAGATCCATCGGTGCCAATGCCGCATTCAAACGTTGGCGAATCGCGTTCACCATGGCCTCGCTCATGGCAGCACCTTGCGAAACGGCTTGACCTCAATGCTGGCATAGACGCCAGCCACCACGTAAGGGTCATCCTGCGCCCAAGCCTGGGCCTCATCCCGGTTCACAAACTCGGCGACAATCAGACTACCGGTAAAACCGCTCGGCCCCGGGTCTTCCGAGGCGATAGCTGGAAACGGCCCAGCCAGCAACAGACGCCCTTCATTCTGTAACGCTTTAAGACGCTCCAGATGCGCTGAGCGGGCAGCGAGACGTCGGTTAAGTGAATGAGGATGATCGCAGGCGATGATGGCAAACCACATAAATAACACTCCACGAACATGCCAGGAAAGTTCTGATCCATGGCCTTCTTGCTGGGTAGCGCGCTCCTGCAAGCGACACCGTGCTGGATGCAATGTGCAGAGCTAAACCAGCCTGTTACGCGGGGGTTTTCAAGGCAGCCCTTCCAGAAAGTCCCTAACCGACCAAGACCTGGCGCTTGCATGACGGTACCGACTACAACGGTAGCGGTAAGGACGGCGTGTGTTTCACCGTACGCAACACAAAGCTTGTATTGAGATCGGCAACACCAGCAGAGTTCAATAAGCGGCTCAGAAGAAAGCGCGAAAAATCCTGCAAATCAGCCACGTACACGTTGAGCAGATAGTCCATATCACCGCTAAGAGCATGGCACTCTACCACCTCCTCCCAACTGTTAACCAATGCGGCGAAGTGTTCCACCGCTACCTTTTCGTGCCGTTCCAGTTGCACCCGCACAAAAGCCTTTAACCCCAGGCCAACGGCATGCGGATCAATCCGCACAGTGTATCCGGTAATGACCTTATCCGCTTCCAAACGCTGTAATCGGCGCAGGCAGGCCGAGGGCGACAGGTTAATCTTACCGGCCAGCTCGGCGTTAGTCATGCGGCCATCCCCTTGCAGGGTAGCAAGCAGGCGAAGATCGGTGCGATCCAATGTTGTCATGCACGATTCTTACTACAAAAAAGAAAAAAAGAACGAATTCGTGCTTATTTTTCGCTATTTTACACATTATTACAAGCTTATTGCTTTATTTTTAACCTACACTGGATCCAGCGCCACACGCCACGCGCGAGGCTTACCGCAGTAACGCAATGAAACATCGAGGCTGGAACCCAACATCATGAACCACGCTAATCCACGCAAGATCGAGCATCAACACACCGACCGCGGCTATATCCCGGTGTACACCACTGATGTCGTCGAGCAACCCTGGGGCAGCTACAGTAAGACCGACCACGACGTCTGGGACACGCTGTTTAGGCGCCAGTGTAAACTGCTGCCGGGGCGCGCCTGCCAGGCGTTTCTCGAGAATGTGGAACGTTTCGGCCTGGGTGACGGCGGCATTCCGCGCTTTACCGATCTCAACAAACTGCTGGCGCGCACTACTGGCTGGAAGCTGGTGGCAGTGGAGGGGTTGTTACCCGATGATGTGTTCTTCAATCATCTGGCTCATCGCCGTTTCCCGGTGAGCTGGTGGATTAGAAATCCCGAAAAACTCGACTACCTGTCCGAACCTGATCTTTTCCATGATCTGTTTGGTCATGTACCGCTGCTGCTCAACCCGGTCTTTGCCGACTACATGCAGGCTTACGGCCAAGGTGGCACAAAAGCCTTCGGGATTGGCCCAGAGGCGCTAATGAACCTTACCCGCTTGTATTGGTATACTGTAGAGTTTGGTCTTATTAATACGCCAGAGGGCATGCGCACCTACGGCTCTGGCATCGTCAGCTCCAGGGGTGAGTCCATATACTGTCTGGACTCACCCGCTCCCAACCGTCTCGGTTTCAACCTGGAGCGGGTCATGCGAACGCGCTACCGCATCGACACCTTTCAGCAGACCTATTTTGTAATCGATAGCTTCGAACAATTGTTTGAGGTGACCAAGGCCAACTTCACCCCCATCTACGCCAGACTAAAGCAACAAACTGACTATGCCGCCGCCGAGGTACTGATCGAAGATCGCGTTTTTACCCATGGGACGCACGAAGGTTTTGTCAGTGATGGCGACCGGTAAGGGTCGTCTTTGCAGTCGCAAGCCCCGCCTGCTTACCCGCTTAAGACCCTACTGACGGGCACATCGCAGGTTTTTTGGCATATCGCCCAGCCTGCTGCTACGGTATGGGTTGATATCCAGGCCCCCGCGACGGGTATAGCGTGCATAGACAGCCAGATACTGCGGCACGCAGCGCGTGTGGATATCCATGAAGATACGTTCCACGCATTGCTCGTGAAATTCACTGTGGGTACGAAACGAAATCAGGTAACGTAAAAGCCCTTCACGGCTCATTGGCTTGCCATGGTAGGCAATTTGTATACTTGCCCAGTCGGGCTGGCCGGTCACCGGGCAATTCGAACGCAGCAGATCAGACACCAGCACTTCCTCAGTCACGCCGCCCGTGGTATCAACACACAGGTAACCCGCTTGCGGCGGACCGTAATCGTCGATACGCACCACTATATCGTCTATGGAAGTACCAGCCAGGTCCGAAAAACGGTGGCCATCCGTACGGGCGGGATACAGCATGACTTCCACCATTTGCGCCGCAGCGGCAGACAGATCCCGCTGCAAGCGGGCATGCACGACTTCGGCGCTGGAGATTGGTTCCTGCGAAAAACTGTTCAGATACAGTTTGAGTGATTTAGATTCGATAAGATAGGGCGACGTTGCCGGAATACGAAATTCTGCGACCGCCAGCTGCGGTTTGCCACAAGAATCAAGCCAGGAAAGCTCGTAAGCGTTCCACAAATCAACGCCATGGAAAGGCAAAGGCATACCTACGCCCATCTCTTCCCGCTTGCTCGCACGTAATATGGGGAAAAGCAGATCAGGATCGTAGCGCACCGCATAAACGGTGGCCTTGCCCAGAAGAGAGGAATCAAGGGTTGTCATCGGTCTATGGTAATAGTTAATAGTCGCGCCACTTAAGGCGTGGATCATTGCACACCGGCGAAAAAGCACTCGCCGTCCAACCTGTTCAGCACAAAAAAGACAGCAAGACCACCAGCACAAGCGCAGCGAATGCACCTGCAATCATGTCATCCACCATCACCCCAAAGCCACCTTTCACGTGCCGGTCGCACCAACCAATGGGCCATGGCTTCCAGATATCGAATAAGCGAAACAATGCAAATCCGGCGACCATACACCACCACAGCATCACCTCCGATAGCCGGCAAACAGGCAGGCATAGTGGTAATAAAGCGAGCCACTGACCGACAAACTCATCCCACACCAGGCTACGATGGTCATCCACACCAAGGGCACGGCTCGCCACGTCGCAAACCCATACTC
>JAAXIA010000027.1 GCA_012270595.1 Rhodanobacteraceae bacterium
GCATAGACCTGGATCAGATGCGCCACTGGTCCGGCCAACGACCATTCCATCAGTAAAATGATCAGCACTGCCAGCGTACCACTAAACAATCCGTACCAGATACCTGCATAAAGATAGGGACGCCGGACAAAAGGCGGACTGGCACCTACCAGCATCTGGACCTGGATTTCTTCAACGCGACTGACAATATCCATGCGCACAGTATTACCTACAGCCAGCAATGCCACCGCCGTTAACAAAATAGTCAGCAAAACTACCGCGCGCTCACCCACCACAAGAAAAGCATCCAGTCGTTGTCGCCAGTGACCGCTATCCTGCACGCTATCCACTCCCTGAAAACCACGTAGTTCTGCAACCAACTTATTCATGGCAGCAACATCAAGACTATCCTTTGCCTGTACCTGAACTACATAAGGCAAGGGGTTGTCAACCAGATCAGACAAGACACTGGAAAAACCCTGCATCTTCGACAACTCATCCAGACCCTGCTGCGGTGTTTTCAGCGTCACGTTGTTCACATCACTGCGTGCACGCAACTGCCGGACCAACCCTTGTGCCACGCTGGCGGACTGATTCGGCTGCAAAAAAACGCTTATCACCGGATTGCGACCTAACGCGTTACCCAGGCGCTGCACATTGCCCAAAAGCAGATAAAACAGCAGTGGTAGCACCAGACTTAGGCCCATCACCATCAAGGTCAACCAAGTCTCCAGAGGACGTGAACGCAACCGGCGCAGACTGGTTACCACGCTCCAGCCGTGGTGTTCTCGCCAACGGGATGTGGGGCGGACCTGGCTGTAGCGACTGTGCCCACCACTGCCTTCATCCACCCTTTGCCGGCCCAATATTTCCGCTGGTGCACTCATAAGACCTCCTCGGCAGCCAGGTCAGCGATCAAGCGACCGTGATCGAGCACCACCACGCGCTGCTTGATCCGTTTAATCAAGGGCAAGTCGTGACTGGCAATCAGTACGGTGGTGCCTACCTGACAAAATTCGACAAACAACCTCATGATCTGCACGGCCAATTGCGAATCAAGGTTTCCAGTTGGTTCATCGGCAAGCAGCAGCATGGGCCTGCCCACAATGGCGCGAGCAATACCGACACGCTGTTGCTCACCAGCAGACAATACAGTGGGTTGTTGTCGCTCGTCGTTAAGCAGACCAACTTTTTCCAGAGCTGCACGCACGCGACGACGACGCTCTACCAACGGCACCCCAGCAATTACCAGCGGTAGCTCGACATTGGCAAATACACTGCGGTCCGTCAACAGGCGGTGATCCTGAAATACCATGCCAATACGCCGTCGCAGTGCCGGGATACCGCTGCGACGAACCTTGGTCAGTGACTGGCCAGCAAGCATGATACGCCCCTGACTGGGGCGTTCGATCACACCAAGCAGCTTGAGAAGTGTACTTTTCCCGGCTCCGGAATGGCCTGTTACAAAGGTCATCTCACCTTCGGCCACTTCAAAGGAAAGCCGCGACAGTGCCTCGTGTCTGCCTGCATAGCGTTTACTTACCTGATCGAAGCAAATCATCATGCAACCTCGTCAAGCCGTAGTGGATACCTGGCCCAAGGATACGGGAGCATGCGTCAAACCATAACGGCCAGGCTCTACAAATGAAACATAAAGACAAAGGCGTTCCCATTATGGCGGCGCACGATCGACGCATTCAACGCCACTTGAACAAACGACGCAGGCGACGCAAAACGCCCCCTTTACTGACAGTCGCTGCAGAGGCAACATCCACAACTGACTTGCAAGAAGGTTGTGGTTTAGAGCTTTCCGGCACTACGGCAGACACGCGTGCTACCTGCGCCGGATGCGCAACGCGCCAAGCACTGGGTGCGCTGCTGCACGCCAGATTTAATGCGGCACGATCAGCCGCTGCCTTGTCCGGTGTCACTTGACCGGCATTGTGTCGACGACCGCCGCGTCGTGACCTGCCGGTACGCGCACCAGCGGTTGCCGTTGTCGCCGTGCCGCTGGTGTCGGCAATGTGCTCTGGCTGCGGGCGCGACTGCACACGGCGACGACGAGGGCGTCGATTAGCCGGTGCGCTTTTGCGCTGGCCTTCAGAATTTCCAGTCTGTTTGCCAGAATTCACACCATCGGTCACCGACGTAACGGCACGCGCATCGACGCGCGGTGGTTTTGGCATCACCAGCATCTCTGGTGTCATGATGGCAACCGGTATTTTCTGGCCAATGTACTGCTCAATATCAGGAAGGCTCATCGCGTACAGATCGCAGGCAAAACTGATCGCATCACCCTCCGCACCCAAGCGCGCCGTACGTCCAATACGGTGCACGTAATCTTCGGCTTCTTGTGGCAAATCGTAATTGAACACGTGGCTGACCGCAGGAACATGCAGACCACGCGCAGCCACATCCGTACAAACCAGCATATCAATCTGCGTATTCCGAAAGCGCTGTAGCAGCTTTTGCCGCTTGAGCTGAGGCACATCCCCGGAGAGTGCACCAACACGGTAACCATAACGCTTCAGTTGTTCAATAACCCGCTCGGCAGCGGCTCTGGTGTTAACGAACATAATGCTGCGACCCGGTTTTTCACGCGCCAGCAAGTTCAGTAGCAACGGCATTTTCTCTTCTTTGGCCGGGAAATAAACCCATTGCTTCACCTTATCGGCAGTGACCTTATCGGTTTCCACCACCAGTTTTTCAGCCTCGTTCATATGCTCATAAGCCAATTCCAGTACCCGATGGCCAAGCGTGGCAGAGAACAATAAGACCTGGCGCCGGTTACGCGCTGGCAAGCGACGGAAGATAAAACGCACATCCTTGATGAAGCCAAGATCAAAC
>JAAXIA010000158.1 GCA_012270595.1 Rhodanobacteraceae bacterium
CCGGTCAGCACCTTGCCGGACGACGGTACCACCGTGTTGTAGGCGCGTGCCAGACGAGTGATGGAGTCGAGCAGAATAACCACATCTTTTTTGTGCTCAACCAGGCGCTTGGCGCGTTCGATGACCATTTCCGCAACCTGGACATGCCGTGCTGCTGGTTCGTCGAAAGTGGAAGAAATAACTTCGGCACGTACGCTGCGGGCGATCTCGGTCACTTCTTCCGGACGTTCGTCGATCAGTAGCATGATGAGATGCGTGTCGGGATGGTTATAGGTGATGGCTTGGGCGATGTTTTGCAGCATCATCGTCTTTCCGGACTTGGGCTGGGAGACGATAAGGCCACGCTGGCCATAACCAATCGGCGCAATCAGGTCGAGGATACGACCGGTGATATCCTCGCTTGAGCCATTGCCGCGTTCCAGCCGGTAAGCCTTGCGCGGGAATAGTGGGGTGAGGTTCTCGAACAGCATCTTGTTTTTCGATGCTTCCGGCGGATCGCCATTGATTTCGTCGACGCGCAATATGGCGAAATAGCGTTCGCCTTCTTTAGGCTGCCGTACACGCCCGGTGATGTAGTCACCGGTGCGCAGATTGAAGCGATGAATCTGGCTGGGTGAAACATAAATATCGTCAGGGCCGGCCAGATAGGACTCATCGGCGGAGCGCAGGAAACCGAAGCCATCCTGCAACAGTTCTAGCACACCTTCAACGCGGATTCCCCCACCGGAGCGAGCGTGTGCCTTGAGGACGTTAAATACCATGTCCTGTTTACGTGCACGGGCGATGCCCTCATGCAGGCCAAGCGATTCGGCAAACTCTAGCAGTTGCGGCGCTTTCATCCGCTTGAGTTCGGTAAGATCAATCAAGCGATCATTGCTGCCGACGTCAGCAGGATCGTCATCGTTGAGCAACGTAGGACTGTGGCGT
Source organism: Rhodanobacteraceae bacterium (assembly GCA_012270595.1). Taxonomy (GTDB): domain Bacteria; phylum Pseudomonadota; class Gammaproteobacteria; order Xanthomonadales; family Rhodanobacteraceae; genus Rhodanobacter_A. Next base: position 928 of record JAAXIA010000158.1, read on the forward strand.
CCGTCACTCCCCTGGCGCTGGGGGCGCTCGTGCCGGCGGCGCCGGCCACGACCATAGCGATCATTCCGGCGTTCGCCAACACTGCGGCCAGCCCGGTTGTTCTCTGGGGTAGGGCTGCCACCATCATCATTTTGATACGCAGGTTCGACCTCGTTGTGTGCTGCGACAGGTTTTGAGCTTTCGGTAACCGGAGCTAGCCCAGGGATCACCGGGTTATCCAGCGACAAGGTGAGTGGTACCTGCATATCCTCCGGCTTTTCGGTCTTTCTGCGCAAGGCAGGGGGGTGCGCTTTGCTGGCAGCTTTGGTGGGGGAGGGTCTGGGGTCAGCGCTCTGGGCGTCGACCGGATTTTTGCTTTCAATATCGGACACGGGCAAACCTCGTGGGGCGCCGTTGGCACAGGAAGACAACAGGATGATCAAGTTTCGTGAAAGCGCGTGGGGGACCAGAACAGTCCCTGCTCTCTGGGATTAACAGCCGTTGCGCACCAGCGTAAGGGTAAAAAACAGGCAGCGCAAGGGGTGGGGCTGCGCTGTAGTATAAAAGGTCTAGAGTACTTTGTCGATCATTTGACGCAGTTGCCCCTTGTCGATGGCACCAATCTGGGTAGCTTCAACTTTGCCATTTTTAAAAAGCATCAGGGTAGGAATGCCGCGTACATGGTAGTTTTTTGGTGTTTTCTGGTTATGGTCGATATTGATCTTGGTAATGCGCAGTCTTCCTTCATACTGACTGGCCAGTTCATCCAGAACAGGTGACATCGCCTTGCAGGGACCGCACCACTGTGCCCAAAAATCAAGCAGCACGGGGGTGTCTGATTGCAGCACTTCGGTTTCAAAGGTGGTATCGTCCACATCGGTAATCAGTTCGCTCATCGAAGCTCTCCAGAGGCTACAGATTTTAGTGTTAAAAGATAAGGGTTACTTTGAAGGGGAGCTACTTTCGCTCTTGCACCCTGGAAATGTTCCTGCATTTTAGCCTTTCGGGAAAAGCGAGGGGGTGACAGCAAGGTAGAGAGCGATAGATCTCGGATGCCAAGCTTACCCTATCTGGGCAAACCCTGATAAGATCGTTCGCGCCATTTGTCAGGAAAAGATTTTTGTGGGTTTCCTCTGGCTTGACTCCATGTGGCCGATTTCTTGGCTGTCACAGGGGGAGCGCGTCCTTCGTGGTGTTATGGACAACGTTTGAGTTTAAGTGGTTTTTCTTGCAAGCGGGTTTGCGGCTGGTGCGCTCACGGGAAGCATTGGTGGAGTCATGCGCTGCAATTTCCGGGGCTGGGGCCGCTTGCCAGTGCTACGCTGGTGAAGCGTAGCACTTCGGTTGATGCAGTGTTGCCCGATTCGAACTGACTTGAACAGGATGCGCGGCATGTATGTATTTATCCGTGCCCGTTGTGCCCACCGTAACGCCATTTATTTATCGGAATAACATGTCACAAACTGTGCTTATTGATTGTTTCTTCAGCAGTTTTGATCTCCATCCCTTATTGCAGAAGGGCTTGGATGAGATTGGTTTTATTCGCTGTACACCTATTCAGGCGTTGACGTTGCCGGTGGCCCTGGCTGGGCGCGATCTGGCCGGTCAGGCGCAAACTGGCACTGGTAAGACCGGCGCTTTCCTGGTGGCCTTGATGAACCGCCTGCTTACTATCCCGGCACCGGGCGTGCGCCAGGATAGTGATCCTCGTGCACTGGTGATCGCGCCAACGCGTGAACTGGCGATGCAGATCGATCGCGATGCCCGTGTGATCGGTGCCTATACCGGTCTCAAGATCGCGCTGATTTATGGCGGTGTGGACTATGAAAAGCAGCGTCGCCAACTTAGGAATGGCTGTGACATAGTCATCGCTACACCGGGGCGGCTACTTGATTACTATAAGCAACGGGTTGTGGGTTTCGGGGCGGTAGAAATGATCAATCTTGATGAAGCCGACCGCATGTTTGATCTGGGCTTTATCCGTGACATTCGATACATTCTTAGACGCTTGCCGCCGCCAGGTAAGCGGTTGAACCTTCTTTTTTCCGCCACCCTGAGCCAGCGAGTCATTGAACTTGCCTATGAACATATGAACGACCCGCAGGTCGTTCGTGTCGAGCCGGACAAGATGACGGTGGACAGTGTTCGCCAAATGGTTTATTTCCCCGGAAATAACGAAAAAATGGCTTTGCTTATTGGCCTGCTTCGAAGCATGGAAGCCAAAAGAACCATGGTCTTCGTCAATACGAAACGCGAAGCCGAGGGAGTTGAGC
>JAAXIA010000171.1 GCA_012270595.1 Rhodanobacteraceae bacterium
CTATCGCCGTGCCAAGAACGACGTACAGATCACGGGCCATACTGGCGTTAATGGCCGCCTCGCTTTGTACCTGGTCTTGCTGATAGATACGTTTTTGTGGGTGCATCATGGCGACAAAGCGGCCATGATGCGTGACTTTCAGGGTTGCCTCGGTGGCGCGCCAATTCGGGCCATTGATTTGTTTTACGCCCTGGAACAGGAATTGGTAACCGGCAACACGTTGCATTTCACCGGGTGCCATACGCAGATCGTGTGTCACGCTCAAGGATTGGCACAGTAGTGCACCAGCCAGGAACACAGCGACACCAAGGTGAGCCAGTAGCATGCCGACGATCTGGGAAGAATAGCGCTTTCCACGTGGCCACGCGCGCCAGCGTTCCATGGTGTAAAGCAGTACGCCGCTGGCCACCCAGGTGGCAGATGCGACACCAACCATGGCCTTGAAGTGGCCTTTGGTCAGGCAAGCTGTGACTATGGTGCAGGCCAGTGCGGCGATGGCGCAGCGTAGAACTAATCCCTTAAGCAGCGTTTCCATGCCTTGCCCCCAGCGCAGGCATGGGCCGATAGGCAGCAGCCCCACCACCGGTAACATCAGTATAGGAAACAGCAGGCCGAAGTAGGGTGAACCGACCGAGATCTTGCCCAGATGGAACGCTTCGCCAAGCAGTGGGAAAAGCGTGCCCAGCAGTACCATGGCGGCGGCGCTTGTAAACATCAGATTGCCGATGAGTAAAGCGGTTTCACGTGAGGTTGGGGTGAAGGGATGGCCAGCCATGATCCTGGGTGCACGCCATGCGTAGAGCAGCAACGAGGCACTAACAACGATACCTAAAAGTGCCAGCATATACATGCCACGACCGGGAGCGGAGGCAAAGGCATGCACCGAGGTCAATATGCCTGAGCGGACCAGGAAGGTTCCCAGTAGCGATAAGGAGAAAACGAGGATGGATAACAAAATAGTCCAGGCATGTACGCTGCCGCGTTTTTCCGTGATCGCCTGGGCATGGATCAGAGCCACACCTGCCAGCCATGGCATAAAACTGGCGTTTTCAACCGGATCCCAGAACCACCAGCCACCCCACCCCAGTTCGCTATAAGCCCACCAGCTACCTGCCACCATGCCTCCAGTGAGGAAAGCCCAGGCTGCGTTGGTCCATGGGCGAGCCAGACGCACCCAGGCCGATCCCATGGCAGGGTTAAACAAGGCGGCGATGGCAAAGGCGAAGCTTATGGAAAAACCTGCATAACCCAGGTACAGCAGCGGTGGGTGGAAGATCATCCCTGGGTTTTGTAGTAGTGGATTAAGATTGCTGCCGTTGACCGGCATGGGCAATAAGCGTTCAAACGGATTGGAGGTGAACAGGGTAAACGACAGGAAACCGGCACAGATCAGACCCAGTACGCCGAGTACGTGCGCAATAAAAGCTTCATATAGATGACGACTGAGCATCAAGAGTGCCATGCTCCATAGATTGAGAATCAGCACCCACAGCAGCAAGGAACCTGTATGCCCCCCCCAGACCGCAGCGATGCGGTAATACCACGGTAGCGAAAGGTTAGTGTTTTCAGCTACGTAGCGAACCGAGAAATCAACGTGCAGGCATGCCAAGGTCAGAATCAGAAAGGCCAGTAACACAAACATCGCCTGTCCAGCGGCAGCGCAGCGGGTGACGGTCATCGCTACGCTTTGCCGTCGCCATGCGCCGACAAATGGCGGAAAAGCTTGTGCCAGCGCTAATAGCAAGGCAAGAATAAGCGCGATTTGACCTAGTTCGGGCAGCATGATATTTGCTTAAGTTCTACTGCCTGGACAAGTGCCGTGTTCACCTGCATCGGTATGAACCATGGCCTGTTTCAGTTCTCTGGGCATATAGGTTGCATCGTGTTTGGTGAGCACCTGGTTTGCAACAAAACGCTGTTGTTCCATATGTCCACTGACAATCACGGATTGCTGGTCGCCAAACAGGTCGGGAAGGATGCCAGTGTAGATGACTGGAATGGCCGCTTTGGCATCCACCACGGTAAAGAAGACTTGCAGCGTATTGTGGCTGTGCCTGATGGAACCGGTCTTGACTATGCCACCAAGGCGGAAACTATGTTGCTTCCGTGCTTTACCTGCCTTGATCTGGCTGGGTGTGAACAGATAGTTCATGTTTTGCTGGAGTGCAAACACGATCAGGCTGGTGGCCAATGCGGTGGCCGTGCTGACCAGCAGAATAGTGATAAGTCGGCGTTTGCGTGTGCGCTGCATCGTCATGGGAGTTATGCTTAAGGTGGTGGTGGAAGCGTGCGCGAGACATGGCTCTGATGGGCTTTTTTCCAGGTCAGGCGATGACGCTCTTCGAGCAGTAGTCGCCGGTAGTGGAAACTGGCGCTTAGCCAGTCGATGAGCAAGACCAGTAAAAAAACGCCGTAGGCTGGCCATACATAGCCGGCATAGCCGCCCATGGCCAGAAACTTTACCAGTGCAACGTTCATTCGGGCTACTCCCCCATGGCGATGATGCGGCGCGCCCAGTGCTTGCCTCTTTCCTGCCATAGCAGTTGCTTACGCATGCGGCCACACAAACTGGCCAGATAGTAAGCCTTAGTTGCCAGTGTCATCGTGAGTAGAGGCCATAGCATGCTGGCGCTGATGTAGGAGGGACCAAACAGGTTGATTGTGCTGCCCTGGTGCAGGGTATGCCACCACTGTACCGAAAAATGCACGATAGGCACGTTGATGAGGCCAATCAGGGTAAGGAAACTTGCCGCGCGTGCACCCTGGCGAGCATTGCAAAAGGAATGATAGAGGGCGATGACACCAAGATACAGGAACAACAATATGAGTTCCGAGCTGAGGCGCGCATCCCAGGTCCACCAGGTACCCCACATGCGTTTACCCCATAAAGAGCCGGTTATTAGAGTAATCAGGGTGAAAGCGGCACCGATGGGTGCCGATGCGATGGTTGCCAGTTCGGCTAGTTTGATGCGCCAGATCAGACCGAGTAGAGCCGTCCCACCCATGAGTATGTAGATAAAAAGACTCATCCAGGCGCTAGGCACGTGGACAAAGATGATCCGGTAGGCGTCACCCTGTCGATAGTCGGTCGGCGCCAGTAGCAGGGCACCATATAACGCGATAATGCCAAGTAGCACAGCCAGCCTGCCGGACCAGCGGCGCAACTTGCCAGCGATGCAATAAAAGTGCGGTGGTGCCGCGAGTTTGCGCAACCACAAAGGTATCCAGACGCTCATGCTTTTAGGTCTCATCGTCGCTGGTGCGCGCAGATGCCGGAGCATATTGCCACAATATGCGGCCATATCGGGTCATGTTGGGGCCTCTATCCATCCAGACCGATATGCAAAGCGGCGGCGCAGGACAGGGGGGCCAGTACCAAAGCCAGCACCAGGGCAGCCCCGAGCCAGGCCAGTGGCGCGACCCAGGCCAAACCCTGCTCTGCCGCCACCAGTGTGCCAGAGCTGGCAATTACTATGGGAACACACAAAGGTAGTAGCGTGAGAGCTAGCAGCATACCAGAGCGTTGCGTACTAGTAATGGTCAAGGCCATGAGTATGGCTCCCAGTAAACTGATCAAGAGGGTCGCCAGTAGCAAACTGAGCATGAGTACGGGTAAAAGTCGGGGGGCTAAGTGCATGAGGCCGGCCAGAAGCGGGGAGAGTACGATCAGCGGTGCAGCACTGGTCAACCAGTAAACCAGGACCTTGATGGCGAGCAGCACCGCCAACGGCTGAGGTGAAAGCATCAGTTGTTCCAGCGAGCCATCATCGCTATCCTCGCGAAACAGGGTATTTAGCTCCAGTAGCATGGCCAGCACCACGATGACCAGCACGACGCCACCGGCAATCTGTTGCAGTACCAGCCGGTCAGGTCCCAAGGCGAAAGGGAACAGTGTGGTGACGATCAAGGCATAGAGTATGGGTAAGGCCAGATCAGCGCGTCGACGCCAGGCCAGGGTGAGATCGTGCCTTAGCATGGCGGTACAAGCTTTGAGCAAGAGCGTCCGGCTCATATATCCATCCGCATACGCTTTATTCCGGCAGTGTGAAAAACACGCTGGTCGTGACTGCTGAGTAACACTGCGCCATGTCGGGCAGTATGCCTGGCAAGCAGATGATTCATCAGTTCAACACCGCTACCATCAAGGTGAACGAAAGGTTCGTCCAGAAGCCATAAGGTGGCTGGAATCAGCAGCAGGCGTGCCAGTGCGCTGCGCTTTTTCTGACCTGCAGAGAGGCGATATACGGGCTCATCACTGACGGCGTCCAGACCCAGATAGCCAAGTGCAGCGTCAATATTCGTACGCGCGGCCCCGTACAGATCAACGCTTGTACGCAGGTTTTCACGTGGTGTCAGCCTTGCTTTCAAGCCGAGATGATGGCCGATAAACAACATGTCGCCCGGGGAACGATCCCGGTGCAGAGGTCGACCGCGCCATAGCACTTCACCAGAGCTGGCCTGTAGCAAGCCGGTAAGCAGGCGCATCAGGGTGGTTTTGCCGCTGCCATTGGCACCCTCAAGAAGAATCATGTCACCGCTATCAAGACGAAAGCTTAGCGGAGCAAACACTGGTTCGTCCTGACGTTTGAAGCACAGCGCACGGGCTTCAAGGAGTGGCGCAGCACAATGGGTCAGGATCATGGGCTCCATGGGTGTCTGTAAAATAAGGAAGGTCTTGTACAGATAGCTTAAAGTACGGCTGATGAGGGCAACCCGGCTAAAGTCGATAAGCGATTAGTCCGTGCTGGATTTACGGCGCTTTTGCCGGTGATGATTGTTAACAGAAGGCATGACTTTGGTAGCATCAAGCAGAGTGCGTTGCATGGATGTCCAGGTTTCCATGTTGCGTTTAGTCAAATCGTTGATTACCGACCATGGCGTTTGGTCCATCAGTGTGCCGAGCTGCTTGCGAAACTGTTGCTGCTGGCCCAGGAATACTTCCAGGCTGCGCTCGAGATAAGGACCCATAAGACCTTGTAGTGTGTCACCATAAAAACGGATCATTTGTCGTAATAACTGGGGTGACAGGATCGGTTGCTGGTTTTCTTCATGCTCAGAGAGGATCTGGAGTAGCACGGAGCGGGTCAGGTCTTCCCCGGTTTTGGCATCGCGCACCTCAAAATCCTCGCCCTCCTGAACTAAATGGTGAATCTCCTCAAGCGTGATGTAGCTGGAAATTTGGGTGTCATAAAGTCGGCGATTTTGGTATTTTTTGATAATGCGGGTGGTGTTGACCATAGCGGGAACCTGAAGGAATGGATAGCGTCAATGCCTTGCATGCAAGGCATTCTAGTGAATTGCTGCGCCTTTGCTGCCGAAAGGCGGGCGAGCGAGCCAGATGACTGGAATCAAGAGTATAAACAGCACAGCGCAAGTCAGAAAGACGTCATTGACGGCCAGAGTAAGCGACTCACGGCTTATCAGCTTATCGATCAGGCGCAGAGTTTGCGGGTGTGATATGCCGCTGTGATCCAGGTGGCTGATGAGGTGGGTGGCTACCGGGCGGTCAGGGCGCACGTAGCGGGTTAGTGCGGCATGATGCACTTTACTGCGATGCTGCCAAAACGTAACCGTGATTGCAGTAGAAATGCTTGAACCAATGGTACGACAGAAATTGGACAGCCCCGAGGCGGTGGCAATTTCGGTGGCGGGCAGGTTGGAGAGATAAATTTGATTGAGAGGAATAAAAAAGCAGGGAATGGCAAGTCCCATCACCAAACGCGGTACCACCAGGGTGCCAAATGAAGCCGAGCTGTCAAAACATGAAAACCAGTATGAAGTAATGGCAAACAGGCTGAAGGCGTATGTTACCAGCCAGCGTAGTTTGAGCCGGTGTATATTTCTGCCGATAAAGGGCGATATGACGAATGAGAGCACACCCACAGGTGCCGAAGCCAGCCCGGCCCAGGTGGCGGTATAGCCCAGATCTGTCTGCAACCAAAGTGGGAATACAACATTAATGGCGAAGAAGGCAAAGGAACCGAGTGTTAGCGCGACGACACCCACGCTGAAATCGCGCTTTTTGAATAATGACAGATCCACCACCGGTACTTTGGTGTTAGTTTCCCAGACTACCAGAAAGGTGAGGCATGCCGCGGCGATAACACCCAGGCTCAGGATAAAAGGCGAAGAAAACCAGTCCTTGTCGTTACCATTGTCCAGCATGAACTGTAACGAGCCTACACCGACCACCAGCAAGCCAAGTCCGATAACGTCGATGGGCACCTTGACGGTTTTTGTTTCACGTTTGTGCAGTAGCGTCCAGGTGATGACGATGGCCATCAACCCGACCGGTAAATTGACATAGAAAATCCACGGCCAGGAAAAATTGTCGGTAAGAACACCACCGAGAATCGGACCAAAGATCGGTGCGATGATCACGGTCATGGACCAAAGTGCCAGCGCGATACCCTGTTTTTCCGTGGCATAGTTAGAGAGGAGAAGGGTAAGCGATAGTGCAACCATAGGCCCTGAGCCGGCACCTTGAAG
>JAAXIA010000196.1 GCA_012270595.1 Rhodanobacteraceae bacterium
CTTTCGCTGATACATAGTAGCCATAATCCAGACCCATATTCAGGTCTTAGCTACTTCAGCCCCTTAATTTTATTATTGGATTTTGCAAGCAAGTCTGTCATGACTGCTCTGTCAGATCATCTTGATGGGGATGAATCATTGCTTTTTTGAGGGTTGTTCCTGCACACTCATTGTTATACTGACGAGATGTCATGTCGTTGGGGGTAACGCATTTGTAGGGGAGGCATCTGGTTTCGTTCTTTCACTATGAATGTTGACAAGAAAATATCAGGAGCCAAAGATGCAAAGATTTTTTCACCCTTCATTTTTTCACTCTTCGTCCAGTGCTGCGACCTCGCTCGCGCTGACTGCGCTTGCTTTGGCGATTACTGCCGGTATAGCGCTTCCAGGCAACGTACGAGCCAGTGCCTTTCAGCTCAAGGAAGACAGCGCCAAGGGCATGGGGCGGGCCTATGCCGGTTCACTAACCGCCGGCGAGGATGTCTCGGTTGTGGCCAACGGTCCGGCATCGATGAGCGACGTGAAGGGTACCCGCCTGCAAATGGACATCACTGCGATTAAGTTCGATGCCACCTTTAAAGGCAGTGCAGTGGACTCCCAGGGCAGGCCGATTAAAGGCGGTAACGGCGGTAATGCCGGTGGGACCATCCCTGTGCCGGCTTTTTTCCTGGTTACGCAGCCTACGGAGCGTTTGCATGTAGGTTTCGGTGTCAATGTACCGTTTGGTTTCCAGACAAAGTACAAGCGTGGTTGGGTGGGTCGCTATAATGGCATGAAATCCAGATTCCAGTCGCTCGATGCTACTTTGTCGGCATCCTGGGATGTGACCCGGAACTTTAGCTTGGGTGCCAGCGTTATCGCACAAAAGACCAATGTTGAGTTGACCAGCGTGGTGAACATCAACGGTGCCGGTTACCTGACTTTGAATAATGAGGTTCGTGAATATTTACGTAAGAAGAAATATGGACCCGCCGCCATTAAAGCCATGTTGGACCAGATGAAGTCTCAAATTGACATGCTTACCCCACCGGGCACCGATGGTACGGTGAGCCTCAAGGCACATAACCTGGCTTGGGGCTGGCAATTGGGTGGTTACTGGAAATTAACACCAGATGACCGTATCGCGCTAAACTACCGTTCAGAAATCAAGCATAAGCTCAAGGGTAACGCCCGGTTCACGGTGCCGCCGGCTGCCCAAAAGTCGCTCGTGGTTTTCGCCGCTCTTCTGGACTGGGAAAAAAGCCAGTTTCCCTTCAGGGATACCAAAGGCGATGCTGTGTTTACCACGCCGCGGGTGATTACCGGCAGCTACTGGCATCAAAGCGACAAGTTCGGTGTTGGTGTCGATGTGGCCTGGACCCAGTGGGATGTATTCAAGAACATCACGGTGACGTATGACAACCCGAACCAGCCGAAAACGGTGGATGTAAAAAACTGGGATAACTCGCTTTACACGTCTGTGGGCGGTGACTACTACCTCACTAATAAATTGACCTTGCGCGGTGGCCTTGCTTTCGATAGTACGCCGACCTACTCAAAAACCCGTGATGTGCGTGTGCCTGATTTCAATCGCAAGATGCTTTCTTTGGGTGTCGGTTACCAGCCGACCAGGCATCTGGATATGGATGTTTCGTACGTGCATGTCTTTAAAGGTGTCGCAGTTCTGGATGGTTCGCCCAGCCCCACCGGCGATGTGGTCACGGGCGAATATAAGGGTTATGCCGACGTGCTGGCCTTGTCAGCGCAGTACCGTTTTTAAGGCGGTTGCCTTGGGATGGCCATGCGCAAAGAGTATGACGAAGCGAAGCATGCGAGCGAAAAGCGCATGGAACGGAGGCCAGCCCTGAACGGGGGCTGGCCTTTTTATTGGCGGCGTTGTTCCACGTGAAACAAGCCATTCAAGACAGAGGGACCCATATGGATGAGAAGCAGTCACAGCAACAGGGCATGGCGCAAGACTTCATGCGCATGGCAAACATCTTCATAGGCCATATCGTCTCACTTGTGATTTCATTGTTCTTGATCATGGAAGAGGAGCGGCCACTGACGCTCAGGGGTATACCGAAAATCGTCATGCGCATGGCGAAAATTGTCTTGCACGAGATCTTGTTACTTGTGCTTGTTCTTGCGTCCGCGGCTGCGAGCCTGGCGATCGTCTACTACATCGGCCCTATTGTTTTCTCCCTACCCGGATTTCTCATAGCTCTTTTACTGGTGATTGGCTTTTACCTGTTTGGGCTCATCTTGACTGTCCTGCTTCGTATCATCGTGTTCCTGATTGATGTCGTCGTGTATCTGAATAATTTCCCTGATGATTGAAATGATGAGAAGACATGCGCCCTGATCAATTTTTGCGCATGACGTTCCCGAAGCCTATGGCACTGCGGCTTGCATGGATCTGAAACACGGGTTATCCATAGGGTTGTCCACAAGTGTTGTGGATGAGTTGAAGGACATCCGGCTGACATTTAAAGGCTTAGCGGCATGTTCCACAGCGTCATGTCTCTTGTTCATGGATTTTTCAGGATAAGGAAAATAGCAGAAAGCAGTAGCAAAATAACTGCTGCCTTCCTTATCTCTGGATCTGGCGTGCATACAGATAAACAAGCCTCAAAGGGGTTATTTCACGGGGAAATTAAAGTAGGTATTGGGATAAGGTTCATGGCGTAGACTAAAGTGCCACCATTCCTGTTTTAAGGGTTTGAAGCCGGCATCCACCATGAGGGTTTGCAGCAGTAAGCGATTGGCTTTTATCTGCGGTGATAGATGCGCATAATCGGGATGGGCTACCGGACTGAAACAATCAAAACCCGTTCCAAAATCCAGGCTGTTATCCGGCGCGCGTAATCTTTTGGGGGCGGTGCAGGCGACCAATTTGAACGTGCGTGCGTCAGGTATGGTTGAGTTTAGCGGGACAATGGTCAGGTCAGTAGCACTACCCCTGCTGTGGCTGGAATGGAGGGCGATATAACCTTGCGGGAACAAATCTCTCTTGGCTACATTCGGGTAGTATTCGGATTTCATTTTATTGTCACCTAAATCCTTGGCCCAGGCGGCGAAATTATTGACGGCCATTTGTGGTCTGTAGCAGTCGTATACCTTAAGGGATAGTCCCATGGGCAGTAGTCTGGCTTGTACTTTCTTGATGGCCTGTGCTGCTTTTTTAGTCATCAGGCAGATAGGTGCACGGTATCCCTTGATCGACTTGCCGGTAAAATTGTTGGTCGTAAAGTAGCGCATATCCACCTGGATACTTGGAACGATATCCTTGATGTTGACAATATCAGCAGGTTTTTTTGAAGCATGCCTTAGTCTTGTCTTTTGGGCCAGGCACGGCTGGCATAACAGGCTGCCTACGAACAACGGCAAGGCGAACGTGGGTAAGGCAGACTTGAGACGGTTTATCATCAATGGGGTCCTCATCTGAGTGTGAAATCCTGTTGTACTGATGGGTGAAAGTGTTGGTTGGTTTAGGGTGATCATGTTATTCGTCTTACCGAATAGTCAGTCAGCATGGCCAGCGCATCAAGCCATATCGATGGTGCTAGGGTATCCAGTGCTGCACGGGCTTTAGCGGCATGGGTTTTTGCACACTGGCGGGTGCGTTCCAGCGCACCTGTATCGGTGATGGCCGCGACGACAGACCCCAGATCATCTGCTGTACCATGTTCAATAACCTGCTGAAGAGACTTGGCTAGCGTGGCATCGGCCTCTTGTAGCGCGTAAATCAGTGGTAACGTGGGTTTGCCTTCGGCGAGGTCGGCACCGAGGCGCTTGCCCAGGGTATTTTCGTCACCGCTGTAGTCGAGTAGGTCATCGACGATTTGAAACGCGTAACCCAGCTCCATGCCGAATTGGCGTAGTGCTGCGACCTGATCGGGCGCTAAGCCACCGAGAAAACCACCTAATTCGGCAGCAGTGGCAAATAACATCGCAGTTTTGCGCTCAATCACTGCCAGGTAGGCGGCTTCGTCCACATCAGTATGACCAATATGGAGCAGCTGTAGTACTTCACCTTCGGCGATGGTGTTGGTGGTGTCGGCCAGGATGCGCATGATATGCATATCGTCCAGCTCCACCATGAGCTGAAAGGAGCGCGAGTAAAGAAAGTCGCCTGCCAGCAAACTGGCAGAATTACCCCACAGGGCATTGGCCGTGCTGCGACCACGACGCAGATTCGATTCGTCCACTACGTCGTCGTGCAGCAACGTGGACGTGTGAATAAACTCAAGTACCGCTGCCAGTTTTATGTGCTTCTGACCGACATAGCCAGCAGCACCGCTAGCCAGAACATGCAGCATTGGGCGTAATTGCTTGCCACCAGCGTTGATGATGTGTTCGGTGATCTGGTTGATGAGTACGACATCAGAAGATAGCCTTTCGCGAATAAGCGTGTTGACGGCGTGCATGGTGTCGGCGACCAATGCGCGCACTGCGGTGAAATTGTGCATAGATCCGGTAACATGCTTGGTAGACGGGGTCATGAAGAACTTAAAGTAGGGATTTCGAAAAGGTGCGCATGAAGGCGCGAGTATAAAGGCATGCGCCGTGACCACGCGGGATGACCTGTCCGCGCCGGGCGGATGTGGCCGCAGTGGAGAGTGTTTCGCTGCTTTGCTGTTTAAAATAGGGCATTCTGGAACAACGTTTGTCATGACAGGCGACAAACGGTCGCACAACAAAAAGACGACACGCACACCGCCGTGTCATTGTGCGATTGTGCAGCGAGGCCTACTTAAACCCATGGGTTTTTCACCGAGTCCAAGTATGGCAAATACAGCAGAAAACGTCGAAATTTTCAAGGCAAGGGTGCCAAGTATCAGTCAGTCATGCACTCTTCAGTTTGTTTCTGAACTTCCCAATAGGAATAGGCGACAGCATGTAAGCTAGCGACTATAATCGCTACTTAAGTTGATATCCAGGTGGCCTGACTTTTGACCAAGCTAAGCAAGCGCGAACTCAAAATTTCCTTTGCCCTGTCCGGCGTGGTGGGGCTGCGTATTTTTGGTCTATTTCTGATTACTCCGGTATTGACTGCTTATGCCCTGAATCTGCCGGGAGCTACACCTTTCCTGGTGGGGCTGGCTGCTGGTGTGTACGGGTTTGCACAAGCTGCGTTGCAGGTGCCGGCAGGACTGCTTTCCGACCGTATTGGTCGACACTGGGTGATTACCACAGGGCTTCTGGTCTTTGCCATTGGAAGCATCACGGCAGCAATGGCACAAGGTATTGGCGGTGTCATCACGGGCCGCGTATTGCAGGGTATGGGTGTAGTGTCTGGATCTATTCAGGCATTGGCGGCGGATCATTCGCATGATGACAATCGCAGCAAGGTAATGGCCATTATCGGGGTAGGTATTGGCCTTGCCATTATCATGGCTATTATCCTCGGTGCGCCGCTGGCAACGATTGCTGGTTTGCCCGGCTTGTTTGCCTTTAGCGCGCTATTGTCTCTGCTTGCCATGGCGCTTCTGTGGACAGTCGTCCCCCGTTCTGTGTCGCACCATGTTTTTAGTGCGAAGTATGACGGGAAACTAAGAGGCGTGTTGCTAAATCCCCCGCTGCTGATACTGAATATTTCGGTGTTCATGATGAACGCCATGCTTACGGCTGCCTTTGTGGCCATGCCATTACTGCTGGAGCGGCAACTGGATATGCCATTGCATCAACAGTGGCAATTGTATTTGCCGGTGATGCTGCTCTCGGCGCTGGTGATGGTTGGCCTGTTGCGCCGGGTAACCTCGGTGACCGGCAGCCTGCATATGATTTTCCTGTGTGCATTGGGAATGGGTCTGGCTTTGTACGGATTCAGTATTGCCGGACGGAGTCATGCCCTGTTGTGGGGGGTGGCTACCTTATTTTTTATCGCTTTTAATCTGCTTGAAGGCATCTTGCCAAGCCTGGTGTCGCGTCTGGCACCTCAGCGCGCGCGTGGTGCTACACTGGGCGCTTATGCGACGAGTCAGTTTCTTGGTGCTGGTGTGGGTGGGGTGCTCGGTGGCCTGGTGTTACAGAATCTGGGTCTATCTTCGGTGTTTGCAATGGCTGCCGCTCTCACGCTCGTCTGGCTTCCTTTACTGTGGTGGTGCCGTTCAATGGTGATGATGCCCCAGCATAAGTAGTCGCGTCTTGTCGGCGCGCACTTGAGTTCTGCGTGTTAGCATCCCCGTCGCTGCGTTGGAGTTTTCGTTCAGCGCTTTTTTTTGTTTTCTTGACTTGAGGGCGAATTTCATGGCTCGTGGTATCAATAAAGTGATTCTGGTTGGTAACCTGGGTGCTGATCCTGAAATGCGTTACAGCGCCAGTGGTACTGCCATTGCCGGCTTGAGTATAGCGACAAGCGAATCATGGAAAGACAAGCAAAGCGGTGAACGCCAGGAACGTACCGAGTGGCATAGAGTAAAGATGTTTGGCCGACTGGCCGAGATCTGTGGCGAGTACCTCAAGAAAGGCCGACAGGTGTATATCGAGGGAGCATTACGTACCGACAAATACACGGGCAAGGATGGCGTTGAGCGTTATAGCACAGAGATAGTGGCTAACGAGATGCAGATGCTTGGCGGTGGTAGTGGGGCTGGCAGCTCTTTCCAGCGCGCTGGACGCGCAGGCGGTCAACCTCAGCAAGGAGCCTCTTTCCATGGTGATGATCATGACTATGCCTCAACATCGCAGCCGTCTGTGCCAGCAGCGACTGATGGCGGTAACTTTGAGGATGATGATATCCCATTTTGATGGTCTCATTGAGCAAGACAGTTGTCGCGGCAAGATACGTGCTTTTTCTGAACGTAAGCATTTCTGAAAGTTAGACATCTTGAGGAACGACTCATGGAGAAAATTTTTTCCAAGAAGTCTTTACTGGGCGCTTCTGTTGGCACAATGATTGAACATTACGATTATGGGCTGTTTGTTTTTTTTCTGCCTGTTTTTGCACCGGTTTTTTTTACTGCAAAAACAAAATATGATGCCTTGTCCAAAGTATATATTGTTTTACTCTTCGCCATGTTGGCAAGACCTCTTGGCGGCCTTTTTTTTGGGCATTTAGGCGATAGATTGGGCCGTAAAAAAGCCATGCTCGCTTCGATGGGCGGTATCGCCATTGGCACTTCTCTCATCGGAGTTATTCCTGGACATGACCGTATTGGTATCTGGGCAGTGGTTCTGGTTACCTTGGCTAAAACCATTCAGCTTTTCTGCTTTGGTGGTGAGTATAACAGTGCTGGAACCTATGTTGTCGAGCATGCCTTGCAGCGTCATGAAGGCTTTATCGGTGGGATGTTGTCAGCAGTCACATTGTTTGGTGCCTTGTTAGCCTCCTTGACCGGCGTTCTTGCAACCTCCGATGGGTTTCCGGACTGGGCTTGGAGAGTGGCGTTTTTGTTTGGTGGGCTGGCAGGTTTTTTTGGTATTTTATATCGGAAGAATCTTCAGGAGTCGCCCGTGTTTGAACCAGCAAAAATCGGAGAGCACAGATTGTCCCATATTTTTACAAGATATTTAAGACAAACAATGGCAGGCATTTTTATTGGAGGGTTTTGCACGCTGCCAGCAACCACGATACTGACTTTTATAAACCCGGTATTGATGACTACCGGTTATTTCACTAAACAGCAATTTATGTGGTTGCAAAGTTTTTTGATTGTCGTTGCTGTTATCTCTCTTCTTGTTACGGGAATGGCTGCCGATAAAAAAACACCGGTCAAGATTATGAAATGGGGTGCTTTGTCATTAATTTTTCTGGCTTTTCCACTGCTTTTTGCGATGGATTCAGGAAATATCTTTCTTGTTGTTTCGGCACAGGCCTCGCTCATTTTCATAAACGAGATGATGCTTGGTCCTGCAAACGCTTTTTTGAAGAACGCATTTCCCGTCCAGTATCGCTGTCGGGCCATTTCTTTCAGCTTTTGTCTTGGTATGTCGATAGTGGGTGGTGTTACTCCGGTGATTGAGAGTTATTTGTATAAATTGACGCAGGGCTTCAGCATTATTTCTTTGTGGCATATTCTGTTTGGCCTACTTACCTACGCTAGTTTAAAGCGCGCCCATGACGAGATCCGAACGTGCTTTCAAGTTGTGGGCTTATAACCTCTGGATGCAAGCTGGATCATCCGTTAATGATGGATTTGAAAATAACCATTGACAGGATCCATCCTGAAGAGTTCCTAAGTGTTGGTTTCCTTCAGTGGCAACGATAGATCATCCATAAGCGCTTTGAGGAAGCGTGCCGCTTCACCGCCGGTGACGGCACGATGATCGAAGCTAAGGCTAAGCGGTAGACGGCGATGTACCTCCACGCCACCCATCACGGGGACTACATCGTGTTGGAGCATGCCGGCGGCGACAATGGCCACGCAGGGTGGAACAACTACCGCAGTGGCGTAGCGACCGCAGAACACGCCAAAGTTGGAGAGGCTAATGGTGTGACCGGATAGTTCCGATGACGAAATAGAACGGTCTTCCACTGCGCTTCGAAGGCGCTTGATTGCGTTGCGAATGCCGTGACTGTCGAGCGTATCGGCGTTACGCAGATTTGCGACGAATAAGCCCTCATCGCTATCCACGGCGATACCAATGTCTACTTGTGGATGCAACGTGCGACTTAAGTTCTCACCATCAAACCAGGCATTCAGTGCAGGGACTTTCCTGCAGGCCGTGACGATGGCCTGAACCAGACGCACGCTAATACCCTGTTTGCCAACCCAGGCATGCAGGTCGGCATCATCGACCAGCGTGGTGGGTACGACCTGTGCATGAGCACTGGCCATGACATGAGCCATACTGCGGCGTGTGCCGGAGAGTGCTTCAGGTTGACCGAAGCTTGACTCGGGAGAAGGTGTGTTACGGATGGGCTTGCCGATCGGAGACAGAGAAGAAGGTGCTGGCGATGGGGTAGCTTGGCCTGTTGCTAGCGGTGTATCAGGTGCTATCGGCGCGCTGGCGTTGGCAGCGGCTTCCCTGACATCTTTCATGGTTACCACACCGTCGGCACTGCGGGGATGGACACGGCTTATGTCAACTTTAAGTTTATGCGCCAGCGCACGCACTGCAGGGACCGCCTTCACGCGACCAATCTGTGCGCTTTGCTCCACATAAGAGGCTTCATGGCTGGGCATGGTGCCGACCACGCTCCCTTGGTCGGTGTGCGGCGCGGTAGCTGGACCTGCATCGGCAGCGAATTCGGTTTGTGATGTCCCCGAGGTACGTTGTCTGACAGTTGGATCCAGCTCAAATGCAGCTAATGGTGAGCCGGTGGTGATGATGTCGTTGGGGGCACCATAGAGTTTCTTTACCATGCCAGAATATGGCGAAGGCACCTCGACGACTGCTTTGGCCGTTTCCATGGAGACCAAGGGGGCGTCAAGCTTGATGGTGTCCCCCTCTTTTACATGCCATTGAACCAGGGTGGCGTCGGGTAAACCTTCGCCGAGGTCGGGGAGACGGAAAGTGGTAGAGGTGGTCATGATCGTGTCGTAGAAGTTTTGGAGGTTTGCGTGCCTATCTTGCCTGCTGTGGCATAAAAATGATGCGGACGTAACTAGCTTGCTGCCAGCGTGCGTCTGGCTGCGTCCATAATACGTTCCACGCTTGGCAGATATTTCGTTTCCAGACGAAGCAAGGGCATGTGCGTGTCCGGGCCGGTGACTCGTTCGACAGGGGCGAGCAGATCATAAAGGCACGTTTCGACGACCCGGGCAGCAATTTCGGCACCGAAACCTGCGGTCTTTGGAGCCTCATGTACAATCACGCAGTGCTTCGTTTTGGCAATGGATGTAGCAATCGTGTCAAAGTCTATGGGGGTGAGCGTTACCACGTCGATCACTTCGGCGTGGATGCCTTCTTTGGCCAGCGCATGGGCGGCTTCTAGTGTCTCTTTGACCTGGGACCCCCAGGTCACCAGAGTCACATCACTGCCATCGCGTAGTATGAAGCATACGTCCAGTGGCAGAGCTTCACCGTCATCGGGTACTTCTTCTTTGTCCAGTCGGTAGATGCGTTTGGGTTCAAAGAAAATCACCGGATCGGGATCGCGGATGGCAGCCAGTAACAACCCATAGGCACGTGCCGGTGAAGACGGTAGCACTACGCGTAGTCCAGGAATATTGGCGAACAGGTGTTCATTGGCATCCGAATGGTGTTCTGGGGCGTGGATGCCCCCCCCCCATGGGGCACGCCACACCGCAGGTACCGTAAGGCGGCCACGGGTGCGGCTGCGCAGGCGTGCACCATGGCAGCTGATCTGTTCCAGCATCGGATAGATAAAGCCGGCAAACTGTGATTCGCATACCGGTTTCATGCCCTGCACGGCCAGCCCTATGGTAATGCCAGCAATGCTTGTTTCATCCAGTGGCATGTCGATGACACGCTGCTTTCCAAACCTTTTCTCGAGGCCCAGTGTGGCACGAAATACGCCGCCGTTGATACCAACATCCTCGCCCAGGATGAGTACCGAATCGTCGTGCTGCATTTCGTAGGCCAGCGCCTGGGCCACGGCTTCAACAAGGGTGATAGCTGCCACTTTTTATTATCCATGAAGTTTTTCGCGCGAAAGCGCGTCTTCGCGCTGTCTGGCAAGATCGACCGGGAGCTGCGCAAAGGTGTAGTCAAATAGCGCCGTAACGGGTTGCGTTTTGGTCTCGAGATAAGCCATTGTTTCGTCTTCCATCCGCCGGTCACATGCGTTTTTCCATGCCTCTTCCTTGGCATCATCCCACACCCCTTTACCAAGTAGCCAGTGGCGCAGTCGTTTCATCGGTTCTTTCGTCCAGGCTTCTTCGACTTCCCTGTCGTCACGGTAGCGGCGGGCATCATCAACAGTGGTGTGATCGCTGAGGCGATAGGTCACTGCTTCGATCACGCTGCCACCTTTGCCAGCGCGCGCGCGTTCCAGGGCATCGTTCACAGTTTTGCGCACGGCGATAAGATCGTTGCCATCGACCTGGACACAATAAAGGTTTGCGGCAATACCTTTTTGCGCCAGAGTGGTCGCGCCGGATTGCTTTTGGCGTGGCACCGAAATGGCCCACTGGTTGTTGATAATCACGGCCACCAGCGGCAAGTTCTGTGCGCCAGCGACATTGATAGCACCATAGAAGTCACCCTTGGAGGTACCACCGTCGCCCAGGGTACACACCGCCACGCGCTTTTCCCCGCGGAGTTTGAAGGCCAGGGCACTACCGGCTGCATGGAGGCACTGGGTGGCGATGGGTACCGCGCATGGAAAGTCATGGCGGGCGGGTTCATGCTGGTAGTCGCTGCCACGTTCGTCACCGCCCCAGTACAGGTAGATTTCGCGTGGCTGCACACCCCGGTAGAGCTGGATACCTGATTCCCGGTAACTTGGCGCGAGGACGTCTTCTGCCCGCATGGCGCTGCCAATGCCGATGTGGGCCGCCTCATGCCCCAGGCAACTGGGATAGGTGCCCAGCTTGCCAGTACGTTGCAAAGAGACGGCTTTGGCATCGAATACGCGCGTGGAGAACATCGACTTGTACAGCGCAACCATGTGATCAAGATCCTTGGTGAATGCTGGCAAATCGTTACGGGTTTCCTTGCCTTCGGCGTCGAGATACTGCACGTATTCGATTTTAAATGTGGTGATAACGGACAAAACGTGCTCCTGACCTAGTCTCGAGAGTAGGGAATGGGATCAGCAAGAACGCCGACCTTCAAGTAAAACACCCAAGCCTCTGTTTGTGCTAATTTGCCCAGTTCAAGCGGCGCGCTCAAGAATCGGATCCTGACACACAAAAAGAGGCTGTCATGTAGGTGACTTGCCGAGTGCATCTGACCAGGTTCACATGCTTGCCGCCTGGATGTAAGCCACTACGCATTGACAGGACAGGCAGGGCCGACCACACGTACGGGCTTGAAGTCAGGTTTCAGAGGTAACCTCGGTCCAAAAGCGGGATCGTAACGGACGACTGGCTTAAAAGGCAAAGCTGCAAACAGTTTTGCGCGCTGTCCCTGGTCTTGAGTGAATCACAGCCGTTGAGGTACTGTAGGGTTTTTAGTTTGACTGGCGCGGTATGAAGACAAGGGTACTTACCGGTATAACAACAAGCGGCACGCCGCATCTGGGTAATTATGTGGGTGCGATCCGCCCAGCGGTAGCGGCCAGCCGACGCAGTGACGTGGATGCCTTCTATTTTATGGCCGACTATCACGCGCTTATAAAGAGTAACGATCCTGCACGTATTGAGCGTTCGCGCCTGGAGATTGCGGCGACCTGGCTGGCGACTGGCCTTGATCCAAAGCAGGTGACATTTTATCGGCAGTCGGATATCCCTGAACTTCCTGAGTTGACCTGGATACTCACCTGCATCACGGCCAAGGGGCAGCTCAATCGCGCACATGCCTACAAGGCTGCGGTGGACCGCAATGTCGCCAATGCTGAAGACGCTGATGTTGGCATTAGTGCGGGTTTATATATGTATCCAGTGCTGATGGCTGCCGATATTCTCGCTTTCAACGCGGACAAGGTACCGGTGGGACGTGACCAGATTCAGCACATTGAAATGGCCCGCGATATCGCGCAGCGGTTTAATCACATTTATGGTGGCGCATTCTTTGTGCTTCCTGAAGCCCAGGTCGAGGATCAGGTCGCCATGTTGCCGGGTCTGGATGGTCGCAAGATGTCCAAGAGCTATAACAACGTCATTCCCCTGTTCGCTGGTGGCGCAAAGCAACTTCGTGCAGGGATCATGGGGCTAGTGACCGACTCACGCATGCCGGGTGAACCCAAAGAGCCAGAGAGTACCTCACTGGTTACCCTTTACCAGGCATTTTCCACATTTGACGAGACGGTCGCCTTTGCTCAGGCGCTACGTGAAGGCATGAGTTGGGGGCAGGCTAAGCAACAGCTGTTTGAGCGCATTGAAACTGAAGTGGCGCCGATGCGTGACAGGTATGAGGCGTTGATGGCTCACCCCGTAGAGATGGAAGACATGCTGCAGCAGGGGGCGAAGAAGGCGCGGCTTATCGCTACGCCGCTTCTGGAAAGCTTGCGTGAGGCAGTTGGGCTTCGTTCCATAGCCTTTCCTGGGGCGGCGAGCCAGCGGGTAGCTGCAAAGAAGGGAAAACGTGAGGTGCCGCGTCTTATCAGCTTTCGTGATGACGATGGCCATTTCCGCTTTCGTCTTCTTGCCGCCGACGGCGAAGAATTGCTGTTATCTGTTCCGCTGATTGATCCAAAGCGTGCTGGTCAGTGGCAAAAACGTTTTGCTACGCTGGGTGCCGCAGCGGGTGATTTGATTGTTGAGGGCTATGGTGCCAGTTTCAGTGTGCAGGGTAAGCGGGTGGCCAGCACGCCGGTGCAAGCCGACGCGGTGGCACGTGATGCGATGTTGCATCGGCTGCGTACGACTCTGGACCTGCTTGCCTCGTACCATGTCAGGCAGACCAATGCAGCGGATGGCTAGCCTTGCACTTCGCCTGCAGGCATATCGCTGGAGAGCACTGTAGCGATATTTGCATTGGCTAGCTGCTTCCACAGGGCGTCATCATTGCCGGGAGCTACTGGTCGGCTGAGATCCCACAGCAACTGCACATGAAAGCCGGCATCGCGAGCGTCTTGTGCTGTCCACAGTACACATACATCGCGTGCCAGCCCGCAGATAAAAACTTCAGTCACGCCACGTTCACGTAGCCAGCCAGCCAGCCCGGTGGATGGACGCATGCCGTCTGGGCCATGGTTTTCCCGAAAAGCACTGTAGGAGTCTATTTGTGGCTGGCGACCTTTGCGTAGCACGAGATCGACCTGTGTCCAGTCGATGCCACTATGCAAGGCGGCACCGGGTGTACCCTGCACGCAATGGTTTGGCCACAGGGTCTGTTGCTTGCCGTTAAGCGCAATGGTTGTAAAAGGGGGTGCGTTCTCATGTGTGCTGGCAAAGGAAGTGTGACCGGCGGGATGCCAGTCCTGAGTTGCTACCACATGGGCAAATTTGCCATGACGCAGTAACTGGTCGATGCCTGAGATGATGGCATCGCCTTCGTGACAGGCCAGTGGGCCGCCGGGCATAAAGTCGTTTTGCACGTCGACGACAATCAAAGCGGCATGTGGGTGTACAGCGTTCGTCAAGGTTGAAGTACCCGTGTGGTGAGGTTGGTTCCTTGGATTGCCTTAGCGCAGGTATCCATGGCGTAAGGTCATCCCGTTGATCTGCTCTGGCGTGTCCAAGGCATTGTAGCGCGCGACTGACGATGGGGGAAATGTTATGTGCATCTTGACAGATAGGCACCATATCCGGCGTTGTACGTGCCCAGCTTTTTTCCGCGGCATCGTTTTGGTAGCAGCTTTGTTGGGTTTGTTCGAGCCTGGAGGTGGGTGGGCTAGAGCAGTGCATATGCACACTGCACGTTATGTTGTGGTACTGAAAAAACCTTCTGTCACCATGTACGATCTATCTATGCGTCGTGATGGCATGGCAGATATTAAACCGGACTTTGATTCATCCTTATCGAAAAACTATACGAAACATTTGCATCGCATACAAACCACGCTGGCCCGGCAAACTGGAGTGAAGATTGTTGCATCCATCGTACATGTACTGGATGCTTTCATTGCGGATCTGAGTAAAAACCAGGTCGTGCGGTTGGCGACCATGCCCATGGTGGATCATTTGTATAAAGACCGAATCATGACCAACAGAAGACCAGGGACGGTCATGGTTGCAGGTTTCGCGTGGGCTGATTGGTCGAGTAGACGACTGATAACGCCACTTGTTTTTCCTTATGTGCCAGCTTATCTGGGGCTTGATGTTGAAAAGGGGGTGTGGCGGCGGTTTTTCTCTGATCCAGTGAATGCCGGTGACGGTGTAGTCGTGGCTTCTCTGGATAATGGAATCAATCCTGATTCGCCGTCTTTTTCCGGGAATAAACTAGGCACGGAAGAAAAAGTGCATACACCCTATTATCAGGGTAACACTATTATTTATAGAAAAGCAGATGGCAGGTTTTTTCTTGGAGGTTGTGATGTGGGTCCTGGATTTACCAGGCAGGATTGTAATACCAAGCTGATTACTGCGCGTGCGCATATTACTGGTATTAAGAAATATATCGCCTCACTCGGATCGGGGTTCAAAATGAAATATGATTCGCCGCGTGATGGCGGTCATCATGGCTCGCACACCTCGGGAACTATGGCAGGTAATTACCATGTTCCAGTGCCACGAGCCATGGGG
>JAAXIA010000026.1 GCA_012270595.1 Rhodanobacteraceae bacterium
TTTAGTGCTCAAATAACTGCGTGTCGTATGGTTTTTTTGATACGGTATCGGCGCGTAGATAACAGTCACCGTCGTGAAGCTTGGCTAGAACGGTAGCCCCCGGTTTTAGCTGGTCGACTGAACGCAGTACTTTAGCGTCAGCATCCAACAAGATAGCGTAGCCGCGCTCCAGCGTGGCTAGTGGACTCAGTGCCTGCAAGGCATGGGCGGCTTGGTGTAAGCCGAGGTTGGTATGCTGCAGGCGCTGTTTAATCAATTGACGCAGACGTAATGCTTGTTTGTTTAGCTGGTGCTTCAGTTTTTTTAGTGTCGGTTCAGGATGGAACGCCTGCAGGCGTGCATGTATGCGGTTTAGTTGCCATTGGCGATGCTGTTGCTGCGCATGCATGCTGGCAATGAGGTGACGGTGGAGATGCACGAGCTTCTCGTGCTTGTGGGTTACAGCGATCAGTGGACGTTGTGCTTGTAGACGCGCGAAGAGATGATCGCCGTGCTGGTTTAGACTCTGAAGGCGCCGTTGCTGCCAGGTGCTTAGTCTTTGCTGGCACTGCCGCAAGTGGTGGCTGATCACTTGCATATCAGGGACCAGGAGTTCGGCCGCAGCTGAGGGCGTTGGAGCGCGGATATCAGCAACGAAGTCGGCGATGGAAAAATCGACCTCGTGCCCGACGGCGCTCACCACCGGTGTCGTACTGGCGTGGATACTGCGTGCCAGAGCTTCGTCGTTGAAAGCCCACAGGTCTTCCAGCGAGCCACCGCCACGAGTAATGAGAAGCACATCGTAGCAGGCATGGCGCGTAGCCTTCTGCAACATGGTGACAATGGCCTGCGGTGCTTCATGTCCCTGTACCGGGATGGGCAGCACGTCCACCTTGACCAGTGGCCAACGGCGGATCAGCACGCTAAGCACATCGCGTATGGCTGCACCACTGGCTGAGGTTAGCACGCCGATGCGTCGGGCGTAGCGAGGTAGCGGGCGTTTGTGCGCGGAGCTGAACAGACCTTCGTTCTGCAGGCGTGTCTTGAGCTGCTCAAACTGTTGTTGCAGCGCTCCCTCACCAGCCATTTCCATGCGTTCGGCGATGAGCTGAAATTCGCCACGGGGTTCGTACAAGCTGACGCAGGCACGCAACCATACATGCATGCCGTGTACAGGTTTGAAGCGCAGGGCGAGGGTTTTGGATCGGAACATCGCGCAACGTATCTGCGCGGTGTTATCTTTCAAGGTGAAGTAAAGGTGGCCTGACGCGGGAGTGGCTACATTGGAGAGTTCGCCCTCGATCCACACCTGCGTGAAGGTGTCTTCCAGTAAGCTGCGTGCCCAGCGATTGAGTGTGCTTGGGGTGAGTATATGAGGTGGTGCGTCGGGTGAGGCGTTGAAAACGGTCATGAATATATCGCTTCCTGCATGCATGCAATGCGCAACTTCCGCCGGTGGGTAGTTTAGGGCTTGTTTGATTTCCATGTGTTGGGTCTGCGCGTGGATACCGATGGCGGTTGGGCGCAATAACTTGATATAATTCCTATTTCGATCACCGTATACTCTCAAGGTTCATGGCCATTAGACTATCCTTCCCTCAGGCAGGCCTTGCATGTGCGGGCAAGGAGGTGGCTGTTGCATGAATGAACGTTTTTTACATTCACCATGCCCTTTGGGTCCGGCTGCGCGGCGCTTGAGCGTAGGTGTTCAGGTTGGCAAAACCCGGATTGGTGGTGGTGCACCCATTGTGGTGCAGTCGATGACCAACACGGATACCGAAGATGCGGTGAGTACCTCCAAACAGGTAGCGGAGTTGGCCCGCGCTGGTTCCGAAGTTGTGCGCCTCACGGTTAATACTCCGGCGGCGGCGGCGGCGGTTCCGCTTATCGCTGAGCGGTTGGCAATGATGGGGGTGGAGGTTCCACTGGTCGGTGATTTTCACTATAACGGTCATCAATTGCTCAAGCGTGAACCGGCGTGCGCGGAGGTACTTGCCAAGTACCGTATCAATCCTGGTAATGTGGGATTCGGCAAAAAGCATGAATCCCAATTTGCTGCCATCATCGAAACAGCGATACGGTACGGCAAGGCAGTGCGTATTGGTGCCAACTGGGGATCATTGGATCAGGCGATGCTCGCCATGTTGATGGACGAGAACGCGACACGTACCCAACCGTGGGATGCTACGCAGGTGGCGCGTGAGGCGTTGATTCGTTCGGCGCTGGATTCTGCCGTGAAGGCTGAGGAGTTAGGTCTTTCACGTGATCGCATCATCCTTTCCTGCAAGGTTTCCGGAGTGCAGGAACTCATTGCGGTGTACCGCGACCTTGCGGCACGCTGTGATTATGCCTTGCACTTGGGGTTGACCGAGGCTGGCATGGGTTCCAAAGGCATTACGGCCTCTAGTGCGGCGTTGGCGGTATTGCTACAGGAAGGTATTGGTGAGACTATTCGTATCTCGCTTACTCCTGAGCCTGGTGCTTCGCGTACGACAGAAGTGATCGTGGCGCAGGAATTATTGCAGACAATGGGGCTGCGTGCGTTCACGCCGCTGGTCACGGCTTGTCCTGGTTGCGGGCGTACCTCCAGCGAATTTTTTCAGGAACTGGCCAGTGTGGTGCAACGGCATGTACGTGAGCAGATGCCATTGTGGCGAGTGAAGTACAGTGGCGTGGAGAATCTCACCTTGGCAGTGATGGGTTGCGTGGTCAATGGTCCGGGTGAATCCAGGCACGCCAATATTGGTATTTCGTTGCCTGGTAACGGTGAAGTGCCGGTGGCACCGGTATTTATTGATGGTGAAAAGGCAATAACGCTGCGCGGGGATAATATTGC
>JAAXIA010000115.1 GCA_012270595.1 Rhodanobacteraceae bacterium
CGCCAGATTTGTGGCCAGTGCTGTTCGTCAGCTAGTACATCAAGCTGGTGAAGATTTAGACACAGGTGGCCGTCGGCGAGTTGCTGACTGACAATGGCAGCTAGCCAGGCAAGGTTGATGGGCAGGTTTGGGTCGCAATGGAGAAGAAAGCGGGCAAAGGTTTTGTCCAGTGGACGCAAGACAGGTACGTGATCTGCCGCATGTAGCAGCGTTTCGAGAGCCATTTCCTTAGGCAGCATGGTGCGTGCTTCCGTGTGTGAACAGCTCATCCATACTTTCTACCAGATGGCGTAGTAGGCGCACGCGATACACTCCGTGATCACCACCATCAACAATGCCGCGCAGGTAGAGGTAGAGCACGCCTCCCATGTGGCGATCGTAATCGTAGTTGGGCAGGCGGGCCTTGAGCTGGCGGTGCAACGCGAGGGTGTAGAGCGCGTATTGCAGGTCGTAGCGCCTGTGCCGGATGGATTGGCTTAATGCCTGCGTGTTGTAGTCGCTGGTGCTCTGCCCTAGATAGTTGGATTTGTAGTCGACCAGATACCAGCGTCCGGTGTACTCAAATACCAGATCGATAAAACCGTGCAGCATGCCGTTGATTTGTTGTACTGCAAGCGGCGGACGCCATGCGCCGTCTAAAGTGTGTTTACTAATCATCTGGTCGAGCACCGTTGCACTGACTTGCCTGCCTTCAAACCAGAACTCCAGCTCACTGCGGTAGCAGGTGGGATCGCTGAGTTCGGCCAAGGACATGGTGGTGCCATCGGGCAAGGGAAGCGGGCTGCGCAGAAGAGCGGGTAACCACTGCGTGAGCATGCCAGTCCAGCGGTTCCAGCCTTGTGCCTGGCAGCGTCTTGAAATGATATCACGCAGTTGTGCCGGTGCTGCTGCGGCCCAGGCAAAGCCCGCATCGGCACAGTATTCCAGTAGCGTATGTAGAAAATTGCCGGCTACGGCACCGCGTTCGAAGTCGTGGATATCTGATGTGGTTGACTGCGTCTTGGTTGGGTGGGGGAGTGTGGGCGGTGTTTCGGCGTCGCTGGGGCACAGTGCACTGTAGCTATCAATCCGCCATGGGACCGGTGGGGGCAGGGTGCAGCACCGTGCCGCCCGACCCTGCTGGACCGGGTGCGCAGGGCGGTAAGACATGTGCTCGGCTAATGCGGGCAGGTGGTTGATAGTGATGTTCGGTTTCGCCGCGACCAGCGCTTCCAGCTGGCCTATAAGGGTATCTGGTGTCATCGGCTGTCGACCGCTCAGGGCGTAGGTAAAAGCTGATGGTTGGCGCTCTTTCAGGTAGACACCGCCCAGCCAGCACAGGTGACGGGCGCGGGTGAGGGTGACATAAAACAGACGCAAATCTTCCTGTAGGCGTTCAGTTGCGGTCTGTTGCATGACCGCGTCATCCGGGCAAAGCTCAAGATGTGCATTACCTTCATTGTCGTGCCATAACAGTGGTTTATTTTTATTGAGAGGTTTGCCCATGCAGACAAATGGTGCCATGACTATGGGGTATTCCAGGCCCTTGGAGGCATGGATGGTCATCAGTTTTATCAGGTCCGTGTCGCTTTCCATGCGCAGGATATGTTCTTCAGGAGCAAGTGTGCTACCGGATTTTTCGATTTGCGTACCGAGGTAATGTATGAGTGCATAGTCACCATCTAGCGTACTGGCGACCTGCTGCAAAAGTTCGGCCAGTTGCAGAAGATTGCTCAAGATGCGCTCACCATCGGCGCGGGCCAATAACCTCAACGGGATGTCAAAGCGGTGCAGCAATGCGTGCAGCATGGTCAGCACACCATGATTTTGCCATAGGGTATGAAGCTGATAAAAATGTTTGTGTTGTTGATCCTGGTAAGTTTCGTCGCTGCGTAACCGATCCAGTTCGCTTAAAGGGTATGCCATGGCCAGTGTGGCTAGTGCTCTGCGCATGGCACGGTCGTTGCCCGGTTCGGCACAGGCATAGAGCCAGTCTTGCACGGCAAGAGCTTCGTCGCTCTGATAGACCGATTGCTGCTCAGAAAGGTAGGCATGGGCCAGATTACGCAGACGTAGTGCCTTGCGCATAATCGCGGCTTCATGCCGATCACGGACTAAAATGGCGATGTCGCTGAGTGCCAGCACCCTGGGTGCAAGGCCCTCACTGACAAAGTGGCAGCGAGCACATTGTGCGCTGTGGAGCCAACTCACCACCTGTGCGGCAGCGTGTCCGGCGAGTGCGCTCTGGTAACTTTCTTTGCCCCCCGTTTCGGTAGCACCTTGGATAGCGATATGTAGCGCTGGCAAAGCTACGCCATCCAGCTGGAGTTGTTCAGTATGCGTTTTAGCACGAACGGCCACAAAGGGGAGTCGATCGCCGAAACCGAAAGCACCTTCAGTTTGCCGCTGGGCACAGCTAAAGACCTGGTTGACCGCTTCGACCAGTGACGCACTGGAGCGATGGTTGACGTCTAGCGTCCATGGTGTTTCGGCTATGGTTTCACGCGCAGCGAGGTAGGTGTAGATGTCTGCACCACGGAAACTGTAAATAGCCTGCTTGGGATCGCCGATCAGGAGCAAGGTCTTGCCTTGGCGGTTTAGGTAAATGCGGCGAAGAATGCTCCATTGCAGTGGGTCGGTGTCCTGAAATTCATCTACCAGTGCTACGGGAAACTGTTCGGCAATTCGCTCTGCCAGTGTTTCACCGGTTTCAGCGTACAAGGCGGCGTTTAGTCGTATTAGCGTGTCGTCGAAGCTCAGCACTGCTTGCTGTTGCCGTGCTGTGGCCATGTGCTGCGCCACCCAGTTGCCGGCGTGAGCCAGTAGCTTCTCTCTGGGGGATTGCGCCAGGTAACGTTCGCGGCTGGCATGCCATTGCGCGATGGCATCGAAGAACGGGTGTGTCGGTGTTGCGCGCCCTTTGATGGTGGCTTTGCCCAGTTTATTGGAGTTGTGACGCTCCAGGCTTTTTTCGCCAGGTTCTTTGCCCGTGGCGACCCACAGATCGAAGGTGTGATGGTCGATCTTGAGATTTTCTGGTTTATAGCTTATTTTACTGAGGGTGGCGTTGGTGATGGCCTGATTGAGCAGCTGGTTGATGATATCGCGCTGCTCACTCCAGAGCATGCGGGCGCGCTCGCTGAGCTGGTATTGTTCTGCTGCGGGAGTGTGCAGTAATGCAGCCGGTTCGGGCGGATTTTCCAGTTTCTGGTGGTTCAACTGGAGATGATCGAGGTGAGCGAGGATTTGGTATAACTCGGTTCGCAGCGCTTCAGGATTTGCCCACAGTGCGCGATACAGCGTGACGCTCGCGCGGCTTAAGGGGAATACGTAGTTGCGCCAGTAATCGCGTACGGCTTCGTTTAGCAGGCTGGTGTCATCGCTCAGGGTGTCGCTGATGGCTGCCTCGCCACTAGTGAAGGCATGCTGAGTGAGCATGCGCTGACACCAGCCGTGGATGGTAAACACGGCGGATTCATCCATCCATTGTGCAGCCAGTTCTAATTTGCGCGCGGCGCTGGCACGTTGTTTGGCCTCAGGATATGCGCTCACCAGACTGCTTAGGAAGGCATCGCCTGTTCCTTGATGGCGCAGGGCATAAGCGGCTTCGGTCAGGCGTGCGCGAATGCGCTCGCGTAGTTCTGCGGTGGCGGCGCGGGTAAAGCTCATCACCAAAATCTGGGTGGGGAGGCGTGGTGGATCGGTGTCATGGCCGAGCACAAGGCGTAGGTAAAGAGCGGCAATGGTCCAGGTTTTTCCGGTACCGGCACTGGCTTCGATAAGCTGGGTGCCAGCAAGGGGAAGACGCAGTGGGTCCAGAGTACGATAGGTGCTCATGGTGTTGTATTGGCTACTCTGGTGAGGTCCAGCAGAGGGCGATAGAGGTGTAACCAGTTGGTGAAGCCGGCCTCGTATAGGGCACTGAAATGGCTCCAGTGGCGTTTCAGGCTGGGTTCGTATTCCACCTCTCCGCGTTTATGCTCGCCATATGTGTTGCCGTCATAGCAATTAGCCGCAGCTTTGATGGCGGTAGCTATTCGCTTACTGTCCGGTTTTTTCTTGTTTCCGGCTGCTGTTTCTGTTTGCAACCAGGCAAAGGCAGTTTTGCGCCCTATCGGTAGTGGCGTGCGCAGACCGGTCGCCATGGCGGCCAGTAGCGCATCGAGATGGGCCTTGGCCGTGGCGACATCGAGTGGTTGCCACTGCACGCTGGCATCGGATGCCACAATGTGCGTGAGGGTGGAAAGCTCGCAGGCATTGACCAAGAGGTGGCTGACCCAGTGCGCGAGTAGTTTGTCGTAACACAGCTGGTTTTTATCTGTAAGCATGAGTGTGCCGGGCCAGGCCAGCAAACGCAGATAAGCATTCTGATCACGCTGGCGTAGATCGGTCAGTGTGTCTTTTACCAAAAGTTCATGTGCGCAGTAGTGGAATACATGATGGCTGTCGCCTGGAGGATAACGATCATTCTCTGTGCGCCAGCGCGGCATGATGGTTTGGATGCTGGCTTTTATCGGTTCCAGTACGAGCGTGCCGATCTGGCCCGGTGGCAGGTCACCTTGTTGCGATACCCGCTGTGCCGCTATTTCCAGGGCAGATGGACCGGCATGAAGTGCGGCTTGCAACAGGTCGTCGCTGAGCTGGTAGCGGTGCAGTGCATTCAGGGTAAAAGGTTCATGCTCGCTGAGCCTGTCTTCACGGTGAAAGGAGATGCCCAGACGTTCCTTGTAAAAACATCGGCTTGGCGATTTCAAAAAACGCTGAAGTATGCCCAGGTCAAGAGGCAGGTCGTGTGGCCAGGGCATCAGCAGCAGGTTTGTCAGCGAATGTGTCTCTTCTTCGGCTACTGGTCTTGCACACTGTGCGCGTTGCCATTCAGCGGCATAGGTAAACAAACGTGGATCACTGCGGGCATTGAAATAGCGGGGACTGAAGGCGTGTAGCGGGTAGGTGGTGGTGAGCGCAGCAAGCAGATCGGGATCAGGGCCGTCTGGAACGGTGCGTTTGCTTTCACTGGTTGAATCCGGTGTGCGTACTTTATGGGTCCAGCCGGTGGCGAGATAGTCGCGAAATTGGTTGACAAGCACCGAGGGTGGCAGTTTGCTGTGGTCACGGGCACTACGCCCCACCCAGCTTATGTACAGGGAGTGACGGGCGGCGAGCAAAGCTTCGAGAAACAGATAGCGGTCGTCCTCGCGCCGCGAGCGATCACCGGGGCGCTGTTGCCCGGGGGCGGTCATCAGGTCGATGTCGGTGACATTATTTTTGCGTGGATAGGCATCGTCGTCCATACCCAGCAGGCACACGACTGGAAAAGGAATAGCGCGCATAGGTATCAGGGTGCCAAAGTTGACGGCACCGTTTAAAAAGCGTTGCGACAAGCGATGCTCCTCTATTGCGCCTAACCAGTGTTCGCGCACGACGGCCAGCGGCACGTTTTCACCAAGGCCCGCTTCATCACAGTATCGTTTCCAGTTGTCCAGTGCCTGATAGAGCTGCTGTAGCGGGTTAATGTCCTCGTCGCGCTCGTCATCGAAGAAGTTGGCCAGCAGTGCGCGCAGACGTAAGTGCCAGACGGTGGGTGGGGCAGGTATGGCCAGCTGATGACTGGCTTGCTGCAGGCGTTCCAGCAGTTCAGCCAATGGACCAAGGAGACTGGCGTCAAGTCCGCTGATCTCATCGCATGGGGCAATGTCGTGCAGCGAAGGACCATCACCTACTGCGTAGCCAAGTAGCATGCGATGCAGGCCGAAACGCCAGCTATTTTGTTCCACCGGCGGCAAACCCAGGGCCTTTTTTTGCGCGCTGTCCAGCCCCCAGCGAATGCCAGCCTTTGCAACCCAGCGCCTTAGCAGGGGTATATCGTGTTCACTGAAACCGAAGCGTTGACGTAGTGCGGGGGTGTCCAGCAGACCCAGTGTGTCAGTAACACCGTGGCGTGACTCGGGTAAGTGTAACAAGTGTTCCAGCGCAACCAGCAAAGGCGTGGTTCCACGTACCGGTCGGTCGACAATGGAGTAGGGGAGATAACGTGGATCATCTGGTTGCAGGCGACCAAATACGGCCTGAATGTGCGGCGCATAGCTGCTGATGTCGGGTACCATTACCATCACATCTCGTGGTGTCAAGGCTTGCCCTTTGCTTTGTGCCTGCTCGAATAGAGCCAGTAGGTTATCGTGAAGAATTTCTACTTCACGCTGACGGTTATGTGCGATGTGAAAGCGTAGCGAGTCGTCGCCCGGGATGAGCACTTTGCGCTGGCTGGGGTCGAGTGGCAATGGCTCCAGATCGAGAACGGCCTGTTGAACCTGATGCAGTAGATTGTCCTTGCCAAAATCGCTGAACAGATCAATGTTGTGCCCGAGGGAGGTAAAGTGTTCGCGATAGGCGTGCGGAGTATCAAAATGATCTAGCAGACGCATATAGTCGCGGCCCTGCTTGCCCCAGGCAGCCAGTAAGGGGTTGGTGCGCAGATGCAGATCCTCGATCTCGGGCGTTGATGACGGCCCGGTTTTGCTGGCATGACGTCGTGGTGCGCTGCGTAGCAGTTCCACGTCTTCGATGATATCTGCCCAGTAGTGACGACAGGGGTTG
This sequence comes from Rhodanobacteraceae bacterium, assembly GCA_012270595.1. Classification (GTDB taxonomy): domain Bacteria; phylum Pseudomonadota; class Gammaproteobacteria; order Xanthomonadales; family Rhodanobacteraceae; genus Rhodanobacter_A. Next base: position 6,574 of record JAAXIA010000115.1, read on the forward strand.
GCGACCATCAATAGCACCTGGGATATGCGCCCTAGCGTAGCTAATGCCTCCAGTGTCTGTTGTGGCAGTGAGGAGATGCCGAACACAATAATACGCTGCGGTAGAGTGTTGGGGCGGATGGTGAGTTGCCTAGCATGCGCCATAAAGGCATGATGTACTGCACCGCGGTGACTGTGGCACTGGTTTTTCGCCACATCTTTGAGTAATGCACGCCACAGTTTTGGTTGCCAGCGTTGATCTCCAGGCAGTTCAGACTTACGTGTGCGCGGCACGTCGCGCAGCAGATCGTGGCCCTGTTCCCAGTCTTCCAGCCAGTCGGCACGATAGACCTGGTATTGGTCAAAGAGTTCTGCCACCTGTCTGGCAAGCTGGAAAAGCGTTAGGGGATAAGAACTATTCTGGCCAAGGATACGTTGCAGCGGACTGAAATCGGGATCCATTAGCTGCGCCGGCAGCAGGCGCAATAGCCGCCAAAGCAGACGTGATTTGTCAAACGGTGAATCATCCGGCACAGATTCGTGGCCGAGCACGCTGCGGTAAGCCTGCCACAGGAAGCGCCCTGGTAGCTGCATGTTTACCGCCAGGCTGATACCCATGCCGCCGGCTTTGCGCGGACGGGCCAGCGCCAGCTTAAGCCACTGGCCGATGCCGTTACTCTGCACCAGTATGCACTCATCTTCCAGAGGGGGCAGTGGTGTGTGCGCCAACCACGCCAGCATCAGATCGCGCAGATCTTCCAGGCGATTGCCATGTACAACCATCAAGCCGGGTTGGATGGAAGTATCGGTGATGGCCGGCCGCTCGGTGTTCACATCTGTAGGAAATTCCGCATTAGGTTAGCAGATTTTTGCACAATGAACCGTAGATGGGCCAATCAAGCCAAGACCGACTGCTCTTGCACAAGGGCGCTGAAAGCTACAAAGCGTCCTTGCCAGATGTTCATTGGCGTGCCTCGCCCTGGCGTCTCTGGAAGCTGTCGGCATGCGTCATGATAATGGGCAAAACCCTTAAGGTTCCACGAAGTCTTTTTCCATGTACAGGCTTTGCGAAGGCGATGAGACACGAACGCCGGCACAAGACCTCGGCTTTGTACCGGTTGCTCCGCAAAAAAACAGGACTTGTTCCTTGTAAATGGAATCACGATATGTACAAGCGTTGCAACGGAGTTGAGCTATTGCTCTCGCAACCCGAATAGAATTTGACGCATCTTCTGGTGTTGATGTTTCGAAAAACGTGACGTGATGTTTTCTGGCTTTATTAAATTAATTTAGTTTGGTGCCCGTTGCCGATGGGCTTTGAGGATGATGTTAAGGACCCGGCCAGAAGATAAAAAAAATCTTCCGTTGAGGGGAGTGGTGGGCGGTACAAGGATCGAACTTGTGACCCCT
>JAAXIA010000168.1 GCA_012270595.1 Rhodanobacteraceae bacterium
CAACTGTATTGTTTCGACAAGTTTAAAGCTTTGTGTCTAAAGGGAACGCGTATATTAATCCGTAAACTTATCAAATCAGGGGATGAGAAGAAAAGGGAGACTTGCTTGTCTTAAGTTAAGGCAGCTTCTCAAATCTGGGGTGAAGATCTGGATGGCTCACATGCTTTGGCGATGGCAGCGATGCGTGCCCGCTTCAGCGCCGCACCGATAGCTGGGCCTTGAAGGCCCTGTGTCAGAAATGGTGCGCTGCTTACAGTGGCGGCCGCGTGTCTGGCGCGTCGCAGATAATCGGCTTGCGGATACGGAGCTTGGGTAAAACCGAGGCGCCCACGATGGTCAGCGGTACAGGCGGCAATAAAGCTTTCCAGTCTTGCGGGACGGCGTAGTGCATCTATACTGGTCAGTATATTGAGTAATGTAGCAGGTTCCAGCTCAAGCGCACGATAGGCATTGAGGTGCTCACGACAGACAAGCATGGCCAATGCCGCGTGTTCGCCTGGTATCTTGAGGCGCGTTACAAGTGTGCGTAGTGGGGTGATGCCACGCTGGTCATGGCCGACGTGGTTTGGTAGGAGATTGGCGGGGGTGAGTGCCTTTCCAAGGTCGTGAACCAGCACGCAGAAAGCCACCAGGTCGTCACCAGGCGCCAGCCTGGCGGCTGCGTCCAGCGCCATTTCGGTATGGATACCAGTATCAATTTCTGGATGGGACTGCGCTCTCTGCGGCACGCCGTAGAGAGCATCCACTTCGGGCAGTAAAATGCGCAATGCTCCGGTCTCGCGTAGCAGATGCAAAAAGGCCGATGGCTGCGCTTCAGTCAAAGCGCGGCTTATTTCTGCCCATACCCGTTCAGGCACCAAGTGTGTTACCTCACCATGGTCGACCATCTGATTCATCAAGGCTATGGTTTCACTTGCCACACTAAACCCCAGTGGCGCAAGGCGGGCGGCGAAGCGTGCTACGCGCAGCAAGCGTACCGGGTCCTCCGCGAAGGCAGGGGAAACGTGCCGAAGCACACGCGCCTTGAGGTCACGTGCGCCGCCAAAGGGGTCGATCAGGCTGCCATCTTCTTTCTCCGCCATCGCGTTGATGGTGAGATCGCGTCGTGCCAGGTCCTGCTCCAGGGTGATGTCCGGATCGGTCTGGAATACGAAGCCATGGTAGCCGTGCCCGCTTTTGCGCTCGGTCCTGGCCAGTGCGTATTCCTCACCACTATCTGGATGCAGAAATACCGGAAAATCCTTGCCTACCGGCGTGTAACCGAGCGCCAGCAAATCGTCGGGACGGGCACCAGTAACTACGTGGTCATGGTCGACCACCGGCCTTCCCAGTAGTTTGTCACGAACCGCGCCGCCAACTAGATAGATACGCATGGGCATGATTGTGACACAACAGGCGGCTGCGTGCCTTGGGTGGATGTTAGGGTAGGTCAAAGCTAATCAGGTTGCTTATTTTTAACCCTCTGATCGCATTGTTAAAGGGCGTGCCACCAAGCCTTGACCAGGCATTGCCATCGTATCTGGCGACATAAAATTTATTTGCCGCAACTTTAAAGAATCCGCCGACATAGAGCTTGCCCGTTGTATCGGTAGTCAAAGCGTAGATGTCTCCGTTGAATTTGCTGCCAGCAGGGCCGTCGCTGATGCTGCTCCAACTGGAACGGGTGATATTGTATTTGGCGATGTACCGGTTGCCATCTCCATTGGAAAAGCCTCCACCGACGTAGAGGTTGTCTGCTCCATCAATAGTAGAAATGTAAATCCTGGCATTAAATTTGGCAGCGTCTGGTCCGTCGCCGATACTGGTCCAACTGATACCATTGTATTTGGCCATGTATTGCTTTCCAGAGCTATTATCAAATGCACCGCCTACATAGAGATTCCCCGCTTTATCAAGGCTAAAAGTGAAAATGGTGCTATCAAATGGGTTACCACCAGGTCCAGTGCCGATATTGCCCCAGGTGCCGTTGTTATATTGGGCGACGAAATGCTCGGATGCGCTGTTGGTGAATCTTCCACCTACATAAAGCCTGGGGTTTGTTCGCTGGTCAATAGCCAAAGCGTAAATGTAGTCATTGAATTTTTCAGAACTAGTACCATCGCCGATGTTCGTCCAGCTCTTGTCGCCGGGATCGTAGCGGGCAACGTACTGGTTACCTGTCGCATTGGTAAAATACCCGCCCAGATAGAGCTTGCCTGATGAATCAATAGTTGCCGGGTAGATATAAGCATTGAAACTAGAGTTGGAGGAGCTGATGCCTAGGGTGGTCCAGGCATTGCCATCGTACCGGGCGGCATAGCGACTTCCATTTCCGTTGGTAAAGTTTCCGGTTACATAGATCTGACCCATCGCACCGATATTTAAACCAATGATGGTTCCGTTAAACCTGGAATTTGTGGGACCATCACCGAGGCTGATCCATGTTCTTCCATCGTATTGAGAAACATAGTTGTTACCTTTAGCATTGGTGAAGTTCCCGACAGCATACAGCACCTGGGTGTTAATGACAGTGATGGTCCTGGTTATTCCTTCTCCGGTGATCTGCAGGCTTTTTTTCTGCGTTGTACCGAGTCGTGCTTTGTCGGTAGCTCGAAGGTAGATATAGCAGGACTGGCCTTTGTTCAATTCACCTGATAAGGCGCCGCAACGATTGGAACATGACGATGGTGTGCACCATGGGCCTCGTGGCGTGCTACCGTTGCTGCCGTTATAACGTAAAAAATAAATACCCAGCGTGGAGTCATCCACGCTGAGATCGTTGATCTCGATGGTACCGGTATTTTTTACCTTGAGCCGCTTGACGGCTGGTTCGTTAAATGAGCTGTCAATCGTCACCGTGAAGGGTGTAGGGATGGAGGTGGTGCTTTCCTGGCTTTGGCGTGTTCCCTGAAAAGTGATGCCTCCGAACATGTAGTCAATATGAACCTGGTGCCCACCTGTGACGATGGCCCTAAATTGTCCGTTCCACAGGCAAGCAGGGGATGCGCTGTTGATAAACTGGCAGGTACTAGTGGTATCTTTAAAAAGCTCTCCTCCTCCTAAGCTAAGTGCGCCTCCTGAACTGACAGGAAGTATGGTTATTTTTTTGACATAGCGGGCGATCGCTGGGTTGAGTGAGAGGCGGTAGCTCACCGGGTAGATTTTGTTGTTTTCCACTTTCCTTGGTAATTCTGTCAGTTTGGAGATAATGACCGCAGGATTGCCCATGGCGGTACTTATCCAGAGTGCTGTCATGCCATAACTGTAAAGCTTCTTCATGCTCATCATTTCTCCTGTCTCCTGATTTCATTGTGAGGGAAATATTTATACTTTTCAGTTTTAGATTCAATGATTTTTTGTTATCAGCTACCAGCTTGTAGTCGATGATTAACACTATGAAATTCAGTTCTGTGCCAACCGGCACGGCAGCTCTGGCGGTGACATATGATCGTTAAGGTGATAGCCAGACCGGCAGTGTCTTTTTCAGAAGACGAAGACTGGTCCTGTCCGGAAAGCGCATGATCCGTAGGGACAAGAAAATCGGACAGAGAGGAATCTTACGAAACGAACACGTTATAGAATGCTGATCGCCCGGCTGGTACGGCCTGGTAGCACTTTGGCTTGCGGCGCAGCCAAAAGCGAAGAAGCCGAGGGAGCGGGATGACTTCGTGGTGGCCAAAAAGGGTGTTTAAAAGTTTCTCTTGCGGATCGCAAGATGCCTAGTCCATGTTAAAACTTCTACCGAGAAAGAAATTACCATCGTGCAGCTCAACCTGGGCGATGACCATGGCGTGGTACAAGGACTATGTGAAGGCGAATAGGTAGCTCAATTTCGCCGCGACTAAGGTGATGGATGCCGCAGATCAGGATCGTTTTTCCAAGACAGGGGATTTTCTTGTTGGTGGGCGAGATAGTTTCGGTGCTTCGATGGAAAGGCTCGACCCGATCCGGTGCCAAGAGTTCGTACCTTTCTTGTCATGCTGGCTTTCGGCGTCATTCTTGGATCCTGATATCATGGGGCGGCTCACTCACGGCAATCGACATAAGCCAATCCTCCCATTCAAATCAGGCAGCAAAAGAAAAGTAGGAGTACATTCATAGGTATGCTTGCACTGGATACTTACACCTACGTTAAGAAACTGACTGACGCCGGAATAAGTGAGCGGGCGGCGTCCGTGCATGCTGAGGCGTTCTACGCACTCGCGGAAAGCGGGTTTGCTAAAAAGCAGGATCTTGGGAAGATGGAAACCGAGCTTAAGGCCGATATTTCCGTTCTGGATTCCAAGGTCGACAGGCTGGAAACTGAGCTTAAGGCCGATATTTCCGCCTTGGGTGCCAAGGTCGACAGCTTGGAGTCCAGGATTGACGCCAAGATCAACAAAATGGCCTTAACTGTCACCGCCTTTCTTGGTGTGCTGATGACGATTTATAAGTTCGTTCATTTTTGAAGCTTTAAAACCGCCACATAGGCTGGCCAAGTCGAGCCATCGGCTGCTTCATTTCTTTATTTCTCCATTTCTCCGGAGAGTGGTGGACGGGCCATTTCGGGGGACGCGGTAAGCGTTAGCGGCACGCCTGACAGTTTGGGTACGGACTTGGGTGCCGCGGGCTAACAGACGTCGAATGTGGTTATGACGTGCTTGCTCCGCAGCCATGGCATCGCGAGCAGTATTCAAACGCCAAACCCGCTGCGCAATAGTAGCGCACGCAACTGAACAATCACCGTGCATCGCTGGTTGTTTGGCGCAGCCATTGCTCCAGTGCCTCTTGCGTGGCATTTAGCGGTTGAGCGTTTGTTGAGCGTTTAAGCATGGTGGAAAGTGCTGATGGCACTGGCACCTGGCGCTGGGCAAGCGGTTCCACTATCTGATCGAATTTTGCTGGGTGAGCAGTGGCAACGATGGCGCAAGGGGCACGATGGCCTTCTTCGCGCAGACGATCAAGCAGATACATGGCCGTAGCGGTGTGTGGGCAGATGATGGTGTCATATCTTCTGGCATGGTATGTCAGCGTGCTTTGGATATGTGCGTCATCGACGCTTAGTGCCCGGATTCGGGAACGTGCTTCGATAGCGTTTGGGTAAGTCCAGCGCAGGCGTTCAAAGTTACTGGGTGCGCCAACGTCCATGGCATTGGCCAGAGTGGTAACGGCTTGACGTGGCCGGTAGTCGGCACCTGCAAAGAACTCAGGCAGGGTAGCGTTGGCGTTGCAGGCCAGGTAGACTTCAGCGATCGGTAGCCCCATATGCTGCACCCACAGTGCCGCCAGCGCATTGCCAAGGTTCCCGGTGGGCACGATAAAACCCAGTGGCGTATGGTGATTATGCCAGTAACGCAGTGCGGTATGGGCATAGTAGCTCATCTGCGGTAATAGTCGCCCCAGACTGATGCTGTTAGCCGAGCTTAAAGGGCAATGTGTTTGTAGCACGTGGTTTTGGAGTGCGGTCTTGACCATTCGCTGGCAGTCGTCGAAGCGTCCCTGTACGCGCAGGGCCTGTACGTTATCGCCAAAGCAACCGAGTTGATGAGCCTGTCGTGCTGCAACTAGACCGTCAGGATAAAGAATGAGAACCCGAATTCCGGCTTGCCGGTGGAGTGCCGATCCCACGGCAGCCCCCGTATCGCCGGAAGTGGCCACGAGAATGGTAAGCGGGTGTTTGTCGCTACGCGGCAGGCGACGCAGGCAGGCGGCAAGGAAGCGGGCACCTATGTCTTTGAATGCGGCGGTGGGGCCATGGAACAACTCCAGCATGTAGGCATCGTCTTGCGGTAGCGCGCACAATGGAGTATCAAAGTCCAATGCTTCCCGACAGATGTTCGCCAATGACTTGGCAAGGCGATCTCCGGCAAAGAAAGGAGTAAGCAGGGTGTGAGCGGTGTCGGCCAGACTGCCGCGTGGGTTGAAGTCTTCTATGGCCAGCTGCGGCAAGCGGTGAGGTACATACAAACCGCCGTCAGGTGCCAGCCCGGAGCCGATGGCATCGCTGATACCTATGGCTGGACTACGGTGACGGGTACTTACATAAAGTAACGCCCTGGTCATGCAGAGGAACTCGTTGAGTGTACCGATTTTGAACGGGCCTCAGCACCTGTCTGGATGACCAAAGCCTCTGTGTTTAGGAGGGTGGCTGCAGGACCGTTGATGGGTGCGATGAATACATCGCTGCCCAGGCCGACTTCGTTAAATACTCCGTGCATCGCGCTGGCGGCGGCCTCAGCGTCGGCACGGCATTCATGCCAGGAAAATACGCTGGGACCACCGCCGGAGATACTGGCACCCATGGCGTGATAGTCGAGTGCCGCTTGTTTGACCTGCATAAAACCGGGTATGAGCGGCGCGCGGCGTGGCTCCACCAGTACGTCGCGCAGGCCCTGACGTACAAGGCTGGCGTCACCGCGATAGCAGCCACAAAGGAACAGGGCAAGTTGGGTGCTTTGTGCGACAAACTCGCTTAAGGCGTAGTGACCGGCCAAGGTGGCACGTGATTTACGTGTTTCGAGCAGGTAATGTGGATGGACCAAGGCATAATGCCAAGTTTGTGGTACAGGAATGCGCAGCAATTGCTGGTGAGTGGATAGCACCATGCCGCCGAGTAGCATCGGACCAAGATTATCGCCGTGGCGGCTACCACTGGCCACGCTTTCGCCTTCCAGCGCAAAGCGGTACAGCTCCTGGCGTGATAGCGCCTGATCCAGCAAAGCATTGGCCGCAACCAGAGCGGCCACGCAGGAGGCAGCCGATCCGCCCATGCCTGAACCCAGGGCAATGCCCTTATGCAAGACAAGTTCAAAGCCGTATGGCAGGTTCAGTGCTTTGCATAGTGCGAGCAAGGCCATGCTGGCGGTGTTGCGTTGTGCTTCATAAGGTAAGTCGGTAACGCTACCGTGAATAGCTTTGATGCGTACGCCAGGCTCAGCGATGCGGCACACCCGGGCACAATCACCCACGCCGGTCATACTGTGACCAAGAATGTCAAAACCCACAGCCACGTTACCTACACTCGCTGGAGCAAAGGCTGTGCGCCACAGTGGCGCGTGGTTGATTGATCGGCGCGTTGGTCGCGCGGTTGATGCCGTGTTCATGCGCAGGTCGTCAATGATTCAGCGATACGCAGCATGTCAGCGAACACGCCGCCGGCAGTGAATTCTGGTCCTGCACCAGGGCCCTGTACCAATAGTGGATTGTCACGGTATCGGTCAGTGCAAAATTGTACGATGTTGTCAGTAAATTGCGTGTGCGCGAAAGCATGCCTGGACGGAAGCACTCTCAGTTGCACTCTGGCATGCCCATCACAGTCAAGGCTTGCAACGTGCCGAAGCACGCCGTCTTCGCTGCGCGCCTGTGCCAGACGGGCGTTCATTGGCGCATCAAGTGTGCTCGTGTGCTGCATGAACGTATCCAGAGGGCACCCGGCCAGGGTTGGTGGGATTAGACTTTCCACTTCCACATGCTCTAGTGACAAGGGTAGACCCGCCTCTCGCGCAAGAATAACCAGTTTTCGTGCCACATCCATGCCAGATAGGTCTGCTCGCGGGTCAGGTTCTGTATAGCCCAGCGCATGCGCTTCGTGGAGCAGGGAACTGAAACTTTGCTGGCCGTCATGACGATTGAACAGCCAGGCCAAAGTGCCAGAAAACATGCCCTGGATAGAGATTAGGCGATCACCTGTATCGAGCAGGTCACGCAGGGTCTGGATGACCGGCAAACCGGCACAGACTGTAGCTTCGTAACGTAGCCTTGCGGTACCGGAGCGGCAGGCGTGGCGAATCGACTGCCACCGCGCGAGATTACCACTAAGGCCCAGTTTGTTTGGTGTGACCACGTGAATGCCAGAAGCCAGCCAGTGTGGATAATATGCCACTATTTCATTGTGGGCCGTGCAGTCGACCAGCAGGGCATGACGCTTATGGTTGCCGCAGACATGGGCGGTGAATTCATCGATATTGCCGGGGCGCCAGGTTTGCGCGCCGTTCTGGCGATTATTGAGCTGGGGGTCATCGCAATCCAGCCACATACGCTTGCTGGCGATGACGCCACTTAAGTTTAGCGTGATACCGGTGTCGCGAGCCAGGCGAGGTTGTGCCGCACGAAGCTGTTCCAGCAGCGCACTGCCAACGCGACCAGGACCGATGACACCGACTGACAGCACACGCACGGGCATGGATACTCCAGGAGCAACCATGGGCTGCACAGACAATGGCGGCTGTTTGGCAAGCTGGGAAGATGTATACATGGATGACCTCCAGTAGAGGCCCCATCTTCGCTTGGCGTTGTCGGTATGCACCGGCCCGCCCTTTTGAGAGCGGGGCCGTTGCGATGGACAAGCTATTCGCGCACGGACACCCACCCATGGCTGGTGGTGCCAGTAGTGGTAATAATCGTGGCGGGGGAGGGCAGCCCTATGTTGCCCACAATCAAGATTGCACTTGTGAACGAAGCGGGAAAGTGGAATAACTGCGCTGGCATGGGAAGATGCGACACGTGCGGGAGCCTAAAATAGACGTATAGCAATTGTCAACGGGGTAGAGCGAAAAAAATTAGTCCGCGTCTGGCTGAATGGATAACATGCATGCATAACGCCATAAAAATGCATGAAAAACGGTTTGGAAAAACGGTTTGCTAGAAGTCCGGCCACGGGCATGCAGGTTTTTTTCAAGATCATCCAGGGAGGATTGTTTTTGTGTCCTGTCCATGCGCACAATACCTGCCGGGCATCCTAACCTAACAAGCAGCTACTTAAGCAGCTAACATACTGGTATAAAACGACAAAACGCTAACCCTT
>JAAXIA010000062.1 GCA_012270595.1 Rhodanobacteraceae bacterium
CTGGTGGTGTGACCGATAACATCAGTGGTAGCTACCGTCTAACGGCAGACTTTGGCAATGTGGGTTCTCTGGCGGTGGGCGCACCCGTCAAAATGGCCGGTGTGGTGGTGGGTCAGGTGCTTTCGATTCGTATTAACCCGGATGCGCTTGATGCCCATGTGGTGCTAAGTATCGACAACAGGTACAAACATATTCCCGATGATTCGACAGTCGCCGTGTTTACCAGTGGTTTGATCGGTAGTCTGTACCTGTCTATCCAGCCAGGTGGCTCACCCACTTCGTTCAAAGACGGAAATGAGTTTATGCTGACCCAGTCAGCAATGCAGCTGGAAGATCTGATTGGCAAGTTTCTGGTTAACGGTTCCGCGTCTGGTCGGGGTAGTCGTGCCGCGTCATCCAGGTCGACTGATAAGTACTAAGGTTGCGTATCACGCTGCCTACGTTTATTCCAGTTTATTTATGGGGAGTTTTCTCATGTTGCGTCAACTGATTGTGGTGATTGTTCTCACCTTGGGCAGCGTGATGGTTTCTTCTGTGCTGGCTCGTGACAAGACAGGCCTGAAGGCTTCTGTCGGTCAGACACCCGTAGAATCCGTGCGCACGATCACTCACAAACTAGATACAAGCGTGGCCGGGAACAAGTCCCTGCTTACTAAAGATAAAGCCACGCTGATCGCGCTGATTGATGAGATTCTGTTGCCGCATTTTGATGTGGATTATGCCTCTATTCTGGTGCTTGGCCGGCATGCTCGTACGGCCAAGCCGGCGCAGCGGGCACGTTTTGCCAAGGCTTTTTATCGCTCGATCACCCATCGTTATGCGGAAGGCTTGCTCAAGTACGTCAAGGGAGCAGTACGCGTGTTGCCGTTCAGAGGGCATTTGAACAAGCGCCGTGTAGTGGTCCGCACCCAGGTGACCATGGGTAGTGGCAAGAGTATTTCGGTGGATTACGCTTTCCATAAATCGCGTAGCGGCAGATGGAAGGCTTATGACGTGATTATTGAAGGTATTTCCTATGTCACGAATTATCGCAATCAGGTTGATGCGGAGATCCACAAGGTTGGGCTTGATCAATTGATAAAAAACCTTAAGAAGCGCGGCGCAGCAGCGCTTGAACCACCAAGTAAAGTTAAGCCAGAGCATTGATGCGATGCATGAAGAGTATTTTCATCTGCGCCAGAGCAACCCTGATACCATTGCGGTGACCGGCATGCTCGGGTTTGCAACTGCTGCGGCCGCCATGGATGCGTTAAATACGGTGTTGGCGCGTGGACCATGCCAGCGCCTTGATTTGTCAGGTCTGCACGCTTGCGATAGTGCCGGACTTGCCTGTGTGCTGGCGGTTCTCGCGGATGCGGCACAACAGCAACGACCAGTGTGTGTGGTGAATATGCCTGCCGCCATGCGATCATTGGCGCAGGTCAGTGGTGTGGATGAAATGTTAGAGAAACATTAAGAAGGAGACTATGTCGAGTTAGCCTTGTTATCGGTATCACCCGCGTTTTGTTTTTCCCATTGATGTTGTTCCTGCAATAATTGCTCGGGGTCGAAATCCTGCTGATCGAGTCCTTGCATGTGGTCTATCACACTACTTGGTGGGTGACCGTCGTAGAGCATGTATATCCGGTGCTGACGGTAGGCATCGCGCAGAAATACGTATGGATCATAGGCCGTGTTCAGGAAATTTTCTGTGTCAATCGCCTGGGCGCGTAGTGATACCAGGTACAGGAGTGTTGGCGGGTAGTACAGACCGTGATCGAAGTGATGATTGCGGGTGATATGGCCTAGCGGATCGAAGAAATAGCGATCTACCGGTAGATGCCACATGTCACGCCAGGTAGTCGGGCCGATCAGAGGCAGCATCAAAAAGGGGCCTTCCGGCGCGCCCCAGCGCGCCAGTGTGACACCGAAGTCAGTCGGTTCGTCGGGAAGCCCCATTGCAGTGGCTGGGTCAAGGATGCCGCCGATGCCCAGTGAGCTATTAATAAGAAAACGGCAAGTACTTTCAAGAGCCTTCTCTGGGCGTGCCTGGAGCAGATCATTGGCGATAGTGATGGGCATGCGCAGATTCGAGAAAAACTGGCTTATCGAGCGGCGTACCGGTGGACTAAGCGCGTTGCGATAACCGACCGCAATGGGACGGAGGAGTCGTTTGTCCAGTTCCTTGTTGAAAGCGTAAACCTTGCGGTTAAAACCCTGCAAGGGGTCGTCAGTGCGTGGTGGCGCTATGGCGCAACTGACCAAGGTTACGCTGGCACACGAAATGACCAGTTTAAATGGCAGGGCACGGAGGAAGCGGGGCATAGACACTAGAAGGTTACTTTGAAGAGTGAAAAGCAGGGATTTCTTCGATCTAGCCTTGAGTATGCCCCAATCCTGGAGAAAACGGGGTAATATGCTTTTTGGAATCTTCAATGGGGTGCGGCGGCGGATTGCCACGGCGGTGTGTCCTGGTTACACTATCAGCCCGTGTAAGTCAATTTTCTGGTTAGGGATTTTACAATGGCACGTATCACTGTAGAGGATTGCCTTGAAGTGATCGATAACCGGTTTGAATTGGTGTTAATGGCAACCAAACGTGCCCGCCAGCTCGCTAAAGGTTTCGATCCCCTCGTCGATCCTGATAATGACAAACCGACTGTGCTGGCATTGCGTGAGATTGCTGAGCGCAAGATCGATCAGAACACGGTTAATGAAATCGACCAGGCCGAGTGTGATCGCGTTGAACGCGAGGCATTGGAATGGGCCGCCGTGGAGGTAGACGACGACCTTTCTAAAGGCGATGACTAAATGATCGCGTCTGGTCATCGATATGACGCTCGGTTGGCCGGACACGCTGGTGGGTCAGATACTGTTGTGATCACGGTATGGGCTTTGCGTGATTACCTGGGATTGAAGATGGGCAGCTGAGGTGGGACCAGAATTCGATGAAGGTAGCCACGTATCCTCCTGCCGGTTCCGTTGCACTTCCACCTGATGTATTGGCGGTGAAAGCGCGTATTGGCTACCTGTCACAGGACCAGGTAGAGCGTGTTTTGAAAGCTTATGAGCTAGGGGCGAAGGCGCATGCAGGGCAGGCGCGCGAGTGTGGAGGGCCTTACATCACCCATCCTGTGGCAGTGGCCGATATTCTGGCCGGGTTGGGCCTGGATGGCGAAACTATCATTGCTGCGGTGTTGCACGATACGCTGGAAGATACCGCCCTGACCCGCGAGATCCTGGTCAGCGAGTTTGGGGAAACCGTGGCTGATCTGGTTGATGGGGTAACCAAGCTGGATAAAATGAAATTCGGTAGTCGCCAGGAAGCTGATGCTGAGAGTTTCCGTAAGATGCTTCTGGCAATGGCGCAGGATTTGCGCGTCATTCTTATCAAGTTATCTGATCGTCTGCACAATATGCGTACCCTCGGGGCCAAGGCGCCCGCATCACGCCGCCGCATTGCTCGTGAGACGCTGGAAATCTACGCCCCGATTACTCAACGGCTAGGTATGAACAGGCTCAAGGCCGAGCTGCAAGATCTCGGTTTTCGTGCGCTCTATCCCAATCGCTATCGTATCGTGAGTGAACGTCTTCGCATGGCTTTGGGCAATCGCCACGAAGTAATGAGCAAGATTGAAAAGAATTTGCTAACGCGATTGACGCAGGAACGGCTATCCGCGCGTGTGGTGAGTCGCATCAAGTCGCCGTGGAGCATCTATTCGAAGATGCGCGACGAATATAAGAGTTTCGCCCAGTTGATGGACGTATACGGTTTTCGTGTCGTTGTGGACAGTGTGGCCAGTTGTTATCTGGCACTGGGTGTGGTTCACGCGCTTTACAAGCCGGTAGACCAGCGATTCAAGGATTTTATCGCTATTCCTAAGGCCAACGGCTACCAGTCACTGCATACAGTGCTGCTTGGACCCTTTGGGGTACCCATTGAAGTGCAGATTCGCACTACCGAGATGGATTACGTTGCTGAAAGCGGGGTAGCTGCACATTGGGCTTACAAGACCCAATCCGGCCCAGCCAACAGTGCGCAGGCGCGGGCGCGAGAGTGGTTGTCTGCACTCGCGGACAGTTCGACGCAGATTACCTCATCGGTGGAGTTTATAGAGAAGGTAAAGATTGACCTGTTTCCCGACGAGGTTTACCTTTTTACGCCGCGCGGCGATATTTTGGCGTTGCCTCGCCATGCCTCTGCGCTGGATTTTGCCTATACCGTCCATACTGATGTGGGCAATCATGCGGTGGCCGTGCGCCTGGACAAAAAATTGTTACCGCTACGCACGCCACTTAAATCAGGGCAATTGGTGGAAATTATTACGGCACCCTCGGTTGTGCCCAACCCTGCGTGGCTGGAAATAGTGGTCACTGGCAAGGCCCGCACGGCCATCCGCCATTATCTCAAGCGTTTGCAACACGAAGAAGCAGTGGAGTTTGGGCATCGTATGCTTGATCGTGCGTTTAATACTCTGGGTAGCAGCCTGGAGATGGTTCCGTCGAGTGTGCTGGACTATTTTTTGCACCGGTCTGGCTTTAGGCGCCTGGAAGAGTTGCTCTCCAGTATTGCCCTTGGCAATCGTATGCCAGACCAGGTGGCCAGACAGTTGCTTGCTGCACGGGGTCATGGTCCGAAGGGGACAGACGTGCCATCGCCACTTATACCGGCGACCGAGAATATCCGCATCAACGGAACCGAACGCGGTGTGCTCAGCTTCGCCAACTGCTGCCATCCGTTGCCTGGTGACTCTATCATCGGTTATCTCTCTTCTGGTAAAGGCACCGTGGTGCATCGTGCAGAATGCCCCAATGTGGGCGGTTTGCGTAAAACACCCGAGCGCTTTGTGGCGATTGCATGGGATCGCGATGTGCAGGGTGATTACCGCTCAGAATTGCGGGTTGAAGTACTTAATAACCAGGGTATCCTGGCTACTGTTGCGGCAGCCATTGCAGCGGCGGACGCCAATATTGCCAACGTGGAATATATCGAGCACGATTTTGCGCGTGATCTGGCTGCCATCACCATGCTTTTCACCATTGAGGTACGCAGTTGCAGTCACCTGAATGAGGTGATGCGTCGGGTACGTCGCATCAGTCTGGTGAGTGGTGTGTACCGTCATCCCCTGTAAGAACCCCTTCTTAGGAACCACTTGCAGTCATGACGTCGAGAAATCATCGTGCCGGTGGGCTGGATTCGCACCTTCTCTATCACATCAGTGACAGCACACTGGGCCGACTCCTGGTGGCGACGACCCAATGCGGGATAAGAGCTGTCGCGCTGGGCGCGCATGATGCCGAATTGGAAACGATGCTGGCTGCACAATACCCTAAGGCCCGTTTTGACCGGGTGGGCGCCGGTCACATGCCATGGCTGGGTAGAATTCACGATCTGGCAAGTCATGCACCTGGCGAAAACGACACCAAAGGTTGGCCTGCGCTCCCACCGTGGAATGTACCAGCGACCCATTTCCAGTGGCGGGTGTGGAAGGCGCTCTGTGCAATTCCCTTGGGCCAGACGCGCAGCTACACTGAAGTGGCGGCCTCACTGGACCAGGTCGGTGCCGCGCGTGCTGTCGGCCGTGCCTGCGCTGTCAATTGTCTGGCGCTGATCGTGCCTTGCCACCGTGTGGTTTACAGTAATGGTGCGTCTGGCCATTGGCGCTGGGGTGCGCAGCGCAAGTGCGCACTGCTGGCGCGTGAGCGTGATCGTGCTAGATTATTGCGCCGATGCGGACAGCTCAATAGCTCTTGATCTAGTGGGTTACCGCAGCCGGTGTTTATGAACATTGCCTGTGGCTGCACTTTTTGTACGCGAAGGCTTGAGGCATGAACCACTTGTGAGAAATGGTTGCTCGACTCCCTCGGCGAGTAGACCACGGACCTCCTTACGTGCACTTCTGGAGTGAAGCAAGACTAAGGTGGCGGATGGGCGAGAGGTGGAGACTCTACGAACAGGAGGCGTATGATACCCCGACGATAACGAAAAATGACCTGGAACGATGGGTATACGGGTATTTATCGCCGGTACCGATACCGGCATTGGCAAAACCCATGTGGCGTGCACCTTGCTGTATGCCTTGCGCGATGCTGGGCATGTGGCCTGTGGTATGAAACCTGTGGCTAGTGGCTGCACGGGTAGTACCGGGGCTTTACGCAATGAAGATGCCCTGGCGCTGCTGGAAGCGAGTGCTCAGCCATTACCCTATGCACACGTTAATCCGGTCGCGTTACGCCGTCCCTTGTCGCCACACCTGGCGGCAGCATGTGAAGGGGCACGTATCACTATGGCACCGCTGCGTGAAGCTTTCGATGCCTTGTGTGTTGATCACGATGCGGTCGTGGTGGAAGGGGTGGGCGGCTGGCGTGTCCCCCTGGCGGCAGAGTTGTTTGCCTCGCACATCGCCCAGGCGTGGTTATTGCCAGTGATTTTGGTAGTGGGATTGCGACTGGGTTGCTTGAACCATGCCCTGCTCACCAGCGAGGCCATTCTGGCCGATGGTTGCCGGTTATCAGGCTGGATTGGTAATCGCGTGGATCCGGCGATGGATGCTGTAGATGAGAATATTGCCACTCTGTGTGAACTATTGCCGACACCCTGCCTGGGTGTGTTACCGTACGGCACAGCGCCGATAGAAGCAGCGAGCATTCTTGATCTGGGCCCCCTTTCAGCCTGGGATTAATGGCTATACTTGTCGCCCGCAGCCACATCAGGGGAGTCCCGGTGTGGCCCTGACCTTGTATTTGCACGGTTTTTTTCTGGAAGACTTGTTGCCAGACCGGTTTTATGGAGAGTATTTATGTTGTACATGCGCTGGCTTTTGATGCTGCTCACGGTCTTCTCACTCCCCGTTAATGCCGGCGTGAAGCAAGACAAGAGCAAGAAAACGACTGGGCCGGTCGTAGCTGGTATTGCTACAAAGAACGTAACTAAGCGCGATAATCCCTTCTTTCATATTAGTCCCTTGCCGTTTCAGGCACCACAGTTTGACAAGATCAAGGACAGTGATTACCAGATAGCGATTGAGCAGGGGATGAAGCAGCAGCTTGCCGAAGTTTCAAAAATTGCCAATAACCCCAGTCCCCCGAATATTGAGAATACTTTTGTAGCGCTGGAGAAGTCGGGGCGTTTGCTCAATCGCGTGCTGGCGGTATTTAACGGTGTGACTGCGGCCAATAACAATAGCGTGCTGCAAAAGCTACAAAAAACGGAAGCGCCCAGACTGGCGGCGCACCGTGATGCCATCCTTCTCAACAAAAAGCTTTTTCAGCGTATCACCAAGGTGTATGACGCGCGCAATAAGTTAAAGCTTGACGCACAGTCGCGACGCTTGATCGATGTGATATATCGGGAGTTTGTGCATCGTGGGGCCCAATTATCTGATGCCGACAAGACAAGACTTAAGGTACTGAACAGGCAGATTTCCGTACTGACCACCCAGTTCACCAATAAGTTGCTTGCTGCGAACAAAGTGGATGCGCTATGGATCAATGCCCAATCGAAACTCGATGGGCTGTCGCATGCCCGTATCAACCGGGCAGCTCAAGCCGCCAAAACACGGGGTTTAGATGGTACCTGGTTGCTTGTGTTGCAAAACACCACCCAGCAACCGGCACTGCGTGAATTGCACGACCGCGCGACCCGCAAGGCACTGTTTGAAGCCTCATGGAATCGCGCTGAAAAAGGGGGGAGAGATGATACCCGTGACACCATTGAGCGTATTGCGCAGCTTCGTGCCAGAAAGGCGAAACTGCTCGGTTTTCCGAATTATGCTGCGTGGAGGCTGGTCGACCAAATGGCCAAAAATCCAGCTACCGTGATGCGTTTTCTAGACCAGCTCACTCCGGCCGCGGTGGCGCGCGCCAAAGTTGAGGCTGCCAACATACAAAAACAGATCGATAAAGACCAGGCCAGACTGCATCAGGCGAGTTTCCCGCTCAAGGCGTGGGATTGGCTGTTCTATGCCCAGCAGGAGCGCGAGCTTAGGTACAAATGGAACGAGACTCAGACAAGGCCCTACTTCGTACTGGATAATGTGCTGACAAAAGGCGTGTTTTATGCCGCGCACCAGCTCTATGGTCTCACTTTCAGAGAGAACAAGACCCTCCCGGTCTACCAGCCAGACGTCCGCGTATTCGAGGTATTTGATAAAAACGGCCAACTGCTGGCGCTCTACTACGGCGATTACTTCAAGCGTGACAATAAAAACGGAGGGGCTTGGACCGGAAGCTTCGTTACGCAGTCGAAGCTGCTCGATAGCATGCCGGTGATCTATAACGTTACTAATTTTGCCAAGCCGATGCCCGGACAACCTGCCTTGCTGTCATTTGACGACGTTATCACCTTGTTTCATGAATTTGGTCATGCTCTGCATGGCATGTTTGCCGATGTGCGCTACCCGACGCTATCGGGCACAAATGTTGCACGCGACTTTGTGGAGTTTCCTTCACAGTTCAACGAGTATTGGGCGACTGACCCCGACGTGTTGGCGCATTACGTCATCCATGACAAAACACGGCAAACGAGGCCCAGGGCGTTGCTGAAAAAGCTGGAGAAAGCCAGTCTGTTCAATAGAGGTTACGATATGACTGAGCGCGTCGCTGCTGCTCTGCTTGACATGCACTGGCACATGCTTGGTGCCAGTGCACCGAAACAGCAGGCCGATTCGTTTGAAACCCGTCTCTTGCGCAAAGACGGTGTGGCTCTGGACTATGTGCCGCCACGCTACCGTTCCAGCTATTTTCTGCACATCTGGAGTGGAGGCTATGCGGCAGGCTATTACGCTTATCTTTGGACTGAGATGCTTGCCGATGACGCCTTCACGTACTTCAAGAAGCACGGTGGCCTCACTCGTGCCAACGGTGATCGTTTCCGCAAGATGGTGCTTTCCCGCGGTAACAGCGAAGATCCTGTTGCACTGTATCGGCACTGGCGTGGCCGGAATCCAGACATGACATCAATATTTAAATATTGAGGCTTGCGAAAAGGGTCAGGAAATGGCACCGTACCCCGTATAGTCCATCACACCGTGATTGTATGCCATGAACTTTTCCAGTCCTTACATCCATTGTTTTCACAACCTTTTATAATGGGCAAGATAGCATAAAAAATCTCTCCTTTTTAGAATAAAAAGATTATTCTTTTTCATGAAGATTTCGGTATTGGAAATTTAATTAAAATACAGGAGATATGCAAGAAAAAAGCAGTAATTCAGCCAGGCCATGATAGGAGCGCTGTATACTGGGAACTCAGCGCCGAGAGCTTGTATTCCAGTGAGTATTTTCCTCTCAGGACACCTATACCTGCCTTGGTGATAAGGGATTTAGTTCCTCGCCGACCTGATATCTCTGGCGCAGGATAAAATAAATGTTAGCAACAAGATAATATTCCTCTCTGCTTGTTTATCCAGATTGATTGAATTACCCGAGAGTAAATTTGGGGAGGGAAAAAAGAGAAGAGGCAGTTTATTTATTAAATAAATATAAGCGAATGAGGGTAAAAAATGGGTGTTTATTTCGGTAGTAATTTTATTATTCTTTTTTGTTGTTTTAGGTAGTTTTGCATGATTTTTTAAAAAAGGTATTTTATTTTTTTCTTTCCAGGTGAGTTAGAAAAAGAGTTAGAAAAAACGTGCTAAACGCAGGAAAACTCTCTGAACATGGCATCCACGTTGCCATGCCAGGCGTCGTAAAAGCGTTTCAGATTGCGTTCAGCGGGCGTCTGGCCGGTTTCAACGATTTCGATGAGCGGTTCCAGGTAGATGCTTTCATCATTGCCATCATGATCCTGCCGGTTCCGACGTTTAAGGCCATGACTTGCGATGGTCAGCATGTCACAGGCAAGCTCGCGCACGCTGTGATGACGGAAGCGGAGTTTTAGCGCCTGCCAGGGAACGCCGTGACGCAAAGCATGACGCTCGGTACGGGTGAAATCACGCACCATATCCCAGGCGGCATCGAGCGCCACATCGTCATAGAGCAGTCCTGTCCACAGGGCGGGCAGGGCGCATAGGCGATCAATGCTGCCGCAGTCGGCACCACGCATCTCAAGGAAACGTTTGAGGCGCACTTCCGGAAAGGCAGTGGTAAGGTGGTCAGCGAAATCAGCCATCGTGGCACGAACGCCAGGGAGCTGCGGCAGATTTCCTGCCATGAAGGTGCGGAAATCTGCTCCCGCCAGATCTATGTAACGATGATTTTGCTGACTGAAGTACATGGGCACGCCGAGGATATAATCGACGTAGCGTTCGTAGCCAAAACTTTCATCAAATACAAAGTCGAGCATGCCGGTGCGATCAGGGTCGGTATGCTCCCAGACATGCGAGCGGTAAGACAGGTAGCCGTTTGGGCGGCCTTCAGTAAATGCTGAGTCGGCGAATAATGCGGTGACGACAGGTTGCAGTGCCAGGCCGACACGAAATTTTTTCACCATGTCCGTTTCGCTGGAAAAGTCCAGGTTGACCTGCACGGTGCAGGTGCGTGTCATCATATCCAAACCCAGGGTATCAACTTTGGGCATGTAACGGCGCATGATGTCGTAACGTTTTTTGGGCATCCATGGCATGTCATCACGCTGCCATTTCGGCTGGAAGCCCGTACACAGGAAGCCGAGCCTGAGTTCGTCGGCTACGGCACGCAGTTCTTCCAGGTGTCCATCCAGTTCGTCGCGGGTTTGGTGGATGTTCTCCAAGGCGTCGCCAGAGAGTTCCAGTTGGCCAGCCAGTTCTAGTGTAATGGCTGTGTTTGCGCGTGATAACGCGATGGGTTTGCCTTCCTCGCGGATGATATGCCAGGCGTAACGCTCGGCCAGTGTTTCCAGAAGTGCCTGAATGCCGCGTTCACCACTAAAAGGTGGTGGGCGCAGATCTTCGGTGCGAAAGCCGAATTTTTCGTGTTCGGTGCCGATACGCCACTGTTCACGTGGCTTTTCTCCAGCAGCAAGGTCATCAACGAGCTGTTGGCGATGGAGAATAGGAATACCTGTATCGGTTTGTAGCATGAGAAGCTGACCTCCTCGTTTTTTAAAAAAAGTGCTTGACACGTTTATCGAAGAGCTTTTGAGGGTAGGGCAAGCCGTGTTCGATAAACTTCCGACAAGGATTTAAGATTCTTAAATGCAAGTCAATAACATATGCATGCAGATTTACGTGATGTCAAGATATTCCAGAGGCGCGTTCCTGCCTTTCTGGAATATCTTGCTGATATCAGATGCGCCATGATGCGCTGGTGATGATGACCATCCTTGCTAGAATCTGGCGGTTATCCGACCGTCATTGGCGTTGCTGGATCCCGCTTTCAGCGCTTCATGGCGTTGAAGAATTCGTCGTTGGACTTGGTGTTCTTCATCTTGTCGAGCATAAACTCCATGCCTGCCAATTCATCCATGGGATGGAGCAGTTTTCTCAAGATCCAGATTTTGGTCAGACGGTCCGAATCAATGAGCAGATCTTCACGGCGAGTACCAGAGCGGTTGATATCAATGGCAGGGTAGACCCGTTTTTCGGCGATACGACGGGATAGGTGTGCCTCCATATTGCCAGTGCCCTTGAACTCCTCGTAAATCACCTCATCCATGCGGCTGCCCGTGTCCACCAGGCAGTTGGCGATGATGGTCAGGCTTCCGCCGTGCTCCACGTTGCGGGCCGCTCCGAAGAACTTCTTCGGCGGATAAAGGGCCACCGGGTCAATGCCTCCGGAAAGGGTGCGCCCGCTCGTTGGCAGCGCCAGGTTATAGGCCCGCGTCGCCCTCGTGATGCTGTCCATCAGAATCATCACGTCCTTGCCAGACTCCACAAGCCGCTTGGCCCGGTCCAAAGAAAGGTCCGCCAGCCGCACCTGGTCCTCCACCGACTCGTCGAAGGTGGAGGCGAAAACCTCCCCCTTCACCGACCGTCGCATATCCGTAACCTCTTCCGGCCGTTCGCCTATCAGCACCACCATAATGTGAATGTCCGGAAAGTTCGCCGTCACCCCGCTGGCCACGTGCTTCAATATCGTCGTCTTTCCCGCCTTGGGCGGTGACACTATAAGCCCCCGCTGACCGCGGCCAATGGGCGAGAACAGGTCTATCATCCGTGTCGTCAGGTTGTCCGGCGTCGTCTCCAGCGTTATCTGCTGGTCGGGAAAGACGGGCGTTAGCTCCTCAAATGTCGGCCTGGACCGTGCCTTGGGGGGCGTCAGCCCGTTTACCGTGTCCACCCTGGTCATCCCGAAGTACCGCTCCCCGCCCTTGGGCGAGCGGACTCCCCCCGCCACCGTGTCCCCGCACCGCAGCCCGAACCGCCGAATCTGCGACTGCGACACGTAGATGTCTCCCGGCCCCGGCTTTAACCCCGTATGCCGCAGGAAGCCATAACCGTCGCTCATCAACTCAAGCACCCCAGAACCCCGCAGCCGGTGCTGGTCCGGGAACTTGTGGGCAATGCGCACCACCACGTCCTCCTTGCGGAGCGACGTGAGCGCGTTGCCGTTTTCCATGCCCATCTTCTGGGCAATGACAAGCAGCTCCTCCTTACTCTTCCTTTCCAGTTCTGAAACGTCTAACGTCGGTTTAGCGGCCAATTGGATCACGTTCTTTCCAAAGATTTTTGCTCCGCCCAGCATCTCTGGGTCTCTTCTTAACCCCCACTGGCCCTCTGCCAGTCCTGTCGAAATCCCTCCACCCCCGCCGTTGTCAGCGGGTGATTCGTCATCTGCTCCAGCACCGCGCACGGCACCGTCGCAATATGCGCCCCCGCCCGCGCCGCCTCCACGCAGTGCAGCGGGTGACGTATGCTCGCCGCCAGCACCTGCGTCTCGATGCCATAATTTCGGAATATCGAAACAATCTCCTCCACCAGGTCCATTCCCCGCTGCCCCGTATCGTCCACCCGCCCCACGAAGGGACTCACCGCCGCCGCTCCTGCC
>JAAXIA010000109.1 GCA_012270595.1 Rhodanobacteraceae bacterium
CGTTTGATGTCACCGTCATGGGTGGGGTCAGTATCGACCTGCGTGCGCGAGTGCCACAGATCCTTGAGGAACTGGGGCTTAAGGTGTTGCACGAAACGGTGCGCCACAGGCACTCGCGCGAGGGTAACTTTATTTCGGTGACGGTGCGTTTTTGCTGTGATACGCGGGCGCAGTATGAAGCGGCGCATGCCGCGTTGCGCGCCGAGCAGGGCGTCCGCTTCACTCTTTAAGGCCTGGGATACGTATGGTTAACGACTATGGCTGGGTATTCGTGTGAGCGTGTTGAGGAGGGTTAACATCCATGTCCCAGCCGTTCAGACGTAAGTCATTGCGCGTCCGGCACTTGGGATGCCGCCCTTACCAGATGATTTGGCAGGCGATGAGTGCTTTTACTGACCGGCGCGCCAGCGATACTCCCGACGAGATCTGGTTGCTTGAACACGCACCGGTATTCACCCTGGGGCAGGCTGGCAAGATGGAGCATGTGCTAGATCCTGGAGATATTCCGGTGATCCCGGTGGATCGCGGTGGTCAGGTGACCTATCACGGGCAAGGGCAGATTGTCGCTTATCCATTGCTGGACTTGCGCCGCTGCGGTCTGGGCGTGCGTGAACTGGTGCATCACATCGAACAGGTACTGATCGACACATTGGCGCACTGGAACATTCATGGCAAACGCCGTCCAGGTGCGCCGGGGATCTACGTCGAAGGGGCCAAGGTGGCGGCTTTGGGGTTACGCGTGCGCCGTGGTTGTTGTTTCCATGGCCTAGCGCTCAATGTTAATATGGATCTGGCCCCGTTTCATCGCATCCATCCTTGTGGATATCCGGGTTTGCAGGTTACGCAGGTGGTAGAATGGGGCGGGCCAGCGCAGCTTACGGACGTGGAGGATGTCTTGCTGACGGTGTTTTGCCGGCAGTTTGGATTCACGGCTGAGCCGGTGGCCTCTTTTATTCCTGAACTTCCTGCTCGCGTGATGGTCTGATAAAACCTCATGAGTGATATCTCTTCACCGGCTCCCAGAGCCATTCCCCTGCGTGTTGTCGGCGCAGTATCCACGGCGGACAGGCAGCTTGGTCGCGACAAGATAGCGCTGGGTCGCGCCGGTTTTGACACCACTGCGCCAGCGCTGCATAAACCTGGCTGGATTCGGGTGCGTTTGCCACCGGGGCAGGCGGTACAAAAGCTGAAGGAACGGTTGCGGGAGAATGCGCTAGTGACCGTGTGCGAGGAGGCCTCGTGCCCGAATATTCATGAGTGCTTCAGTAAAGGGACGGCTACCTTCATGATTTTGGGCGAGGTATGCACACGGCGCTGTTCTTTCTGCGATGTGGCCCATGGTCGTCCGAAACCCCCTGACCCGATGGAAGTCGCCCGGTTGGCCGGTACCATTGCTGATATGCGCCTGAGATATGTGGTGATTACCTCGGTGGATCGCGACGACCTGCGTGATGGTGGTGCCGTGCATTTTGCCAGCTGTATTAGTGCGGTGCGTCATAGCAGTCCTGGTATACGAATCGAGATCCTTACTCCGGATTTTCGCGGCAAGGGGCGTATGGAACGTGCGCTGGAGGTATTTGATCGTCATCCGCCGGATGTGTTCAACCACAACCTGGAGACGGTGCCGCAGCTTTATCAGAAGGTGCGCCCGGGTGCCGATTACCAGTGGTCACTGGATTTGCTAAGGCGCTTCAAGGCACGGCACCGGCAGATCCCCACCAAGTCAGGTATCATGCTGGGACTGGGCGAAACCTACGAACAAGTGCTGGCAAGCTTGCGCGATCTGCGTCGGCATGATGTCGAGATGATTACCATCGGCCAGTATCTGCAACCGACACCGCATCATCATCCGGTCGTACGCTACTGGACTCCTCAGGAATTTTCAGCATTGCGTCGGGAAGGCGAGGCGATGGGCTTCCATCATGTCGCCTCTGGTCCGTTGGTGCGTTCCTCCTACCATGCCGATCTGCAGGCGCGCGCAGCCGGTGTTACCGATTAAGTTTTAAACGAGATTACATATGAGTTTTCGTTCTCGCCTTGTTTTTCTGTCGCTTGGCCTTTTTCTGGCTGCTGCTGTGGGTGCCGTGCCTGTGGTGCTCAAACCAGCACAGCAGGGCAAAGTGGCAAGCTCGCCCTTGAAACCGACTGCGGATGAAGCCCAGACCGCCCAGCTTTCAGCACGTTTTCTGACGCGGTTTCAGTATGATGCCAAGCCGCTTGATGATGCGATGTCGAGAAAAATTTACAAGGCCTATTTCAAGTTGCTTGATGGCGAAAAAATATTTTTTACGCAGCAGGATGTGGTGAAGTTCGCCGAGTATAAAAGCAAGCTTGATAACGCGATCTGGAACCAGGACCTATCCGCGCCTTTTGCCATTTTTAATCAGTACGTGCTTAGCGCGATCAAGCACATGCGCTACGCACGTGGGCTGCTGAAAAAAAAGTTCAACTTCCATACCCACGCGACCTATACCTATGACCGCAGGCACGCGAACTGGCCGAAGGATGATGTGGCGCTAAATAAACTATGGCGCAAACGCACCATGAATGACTGGTTGCGCCTCAAGCTGGCCGGCAAGAAGGATGGTGCCATTCGCAAAATTCTTGACAAGCGTTATCTAAGCTATATGGACCGTATACGTCAGCTTGATAGCCAGGATGCGTTCCAGGTCTTCATGACGGCCTATACCCAGTCCACCGATCCGCATACCGCCTACCTTGGCCCTCGCGCGGCGAAAAACTTTGAAATTGCGATGAAACTTTCGCTTGATGGTATCGGTGCGGTATTACAGGCGAGTAATGATTACGCCCAGATCCGTGTACTGGTGCCGGGCGGTCCGGCAGCCAAATCCGGAAAGCTGCATGTGGGCGACCGCATTATTGGTATTGGTCAGGGTAAGAAGGGAGCTATCGTTGATGTCGTGGGCTGGCGTCTGGACGACATTGTCAAACTGCTCCGTGGCAAGAAAAAGACAATAGTACGACTGGAGATCTTGCCCTCGATGACGGGTCTGGATGGCAAGCGTCACAGTGTAACGCTGGTGCGCAACAAGGTAACGGTTTCTGGACAGGCGGCTAAAAAGAAGATCATCACCGTGAGTGACGGAGGGCACACACGGAAAATTGGTGTCATTGATCTGCCCACGTTCTATTCCGATTTCGGCGCCCACAGCAAGGGAGACAAAAATTTCAAAAGTGCCACCCGCGATGTGGCCAAACTGCTACGCGTGCTCAAGAAGCAAGGTGTGCAGGGCATTATTGTGGACTTGCGTAGCAACGGCGGCGGCTCGCTGTACGAAGCCAGGAAACTCACCGGACTGTTTATCAATAAAGGGCCGGTGGTGCAGGTACGTGATACGCGCGGGAAGGTGGATGTGCAGGGCGATAATCACCCAGGCATGGTATGGGGTGGCCCACTGGTGGTGCTGGTCAATCACGAAACAGCTTCAGCTTCGGAGATTTTTGCCGCAGCAATTCAGGACTATGGCCGTGGCCTTATTGTTGGCACACCGACTTTTGGCAAGGGTACAGTGCAGAATCTGATTGATCTTGATCACTTTACCAAGCGAGAGGGTGCGCATCATTCCCAGTTTGGTGAACTCAAGATGACCATCGCCGAATTTTTCCGTATCAATGGCGGTTCGACGCAGCTTAAGGGGGTGAACCCCGACATTGCCTATCCAAAAAGTGTTGAGGAAAAGATGATCGGTGAGTCGACCTATGATAATGCCCTGCCGTGGACGCATATCGCGCCGACCAGGTATCAGCCGGTGGCTGATATGCAGGCATGGTTGCCAAAGCTTCGCCGTATGCATGCCAGACGGGTGGCAAAGTCGCCAGCATGGAAACTGATGCTGGATGAGCTGGCGCACTATAGAAAGATGCGTAAGCGCACCAAGGTCTCGCTAAATCTTGCCAGGCGCCGTGCTCAGCGCAAGCGGCTTAATGCTGTTCAGGCACGTTTTCGTAAACGTCAAAAAGCGATTGCCGGTAATGATGTGGCGCTAGCAGCCGAGCAATCTGTGCTTGATGATGGTCTTGTGCCTGGCGAACGCAGCTTGAGCCAGCAGCTCAAACAGGAAAAAGCGAACAAAAAGGCTCCTGATCCCGAGCTGCATGAAACCGCGCATATCCTGTTTGATGCCATTGGGCTTATCAAAAGCAATCCAGAACTGGCAGTCAAAGTAGAGCCGTACGGCGGCAAATTTTCTGGCGACGGAGCAACCTCAGTTGTTGCTTCCAGGAAGGTTAAGCCTGTTGCTTCCAGGCCTTTCAGGGATTGAGGAGGCAGTGGTTTTTTTTACGGCCAGATGCCATGTGTCCGTGCACATTTATGCCTCGGATAAGGCGTCCCTTGCGTTATGTCGAAAAGGAAAGAAATTTTCATCTACGGTGGTGTTTGATAATCCTTTTGTGTGCGGGTTTGGTCTTGGCCTGCGCCAATAATATGTGCAGGGTTGGTGATTTTGGTGAACCACACGGGTGACCCTTTGTGCCCGTGTTCCACACCGTCGCGCAGTCTAATTTACCACTACAAGGGTATGATTTTCACAGAAACAAGGGGCGATTTTACTATAAGGAAAATCAAGAAATTTTTTGGCCTCAGTGCGCATTGTTATGACGGATCGCTTTATATCGCGGACGTTTGTTGTGGTTATCGAATGGAAAAGTGCTTAAAAAAATGTGCTCGTTCGTGCCTTGAGAGTACTTGATCTTGTCGAAGGCTCAAGCGAAGCAGAGCACGATGTTCGGAAGGCAGCTGGCATGTTATGTTTCGTGAAGCTGCATTGCTTATACCTTGCATCATATTAATGATCCTTTGCGATAGAGGCAACGCTTATCATGATGACGTTGACTTAACGTTTCGTAGGGTGCTTTTGTTGCATTGTGAATCGCATCATATGCAGCAATCTGTGCCTGCATTTGTCAGGCGCGCTTCAAGCCAGTCAACCAGCGCGTGGAGATCACCAAGATCAAGCTCTGGTGCAGATCCATGGGTGGAAGGCCAGCTTGCACCGTGACGGTTGAGCCAGGCGGCCTGAAAACCGGCGTTGCGTGCACCAGCAACATCCATGATGGGGTCGTCACCGACATGCAGCATCTCTTCGGGTGCGATACCGAGCTGAGTAGCCGCAGAATGGAAGATCCGCACATCGGGCTTGGCACAACCGATGTCATATGCGCAGACCTGCAGGGCAAAATATTCGTCCAGACCGATGCGCTGGAGGTCAGCATTGCCGTTGGTAAGACTCACTAGTGGCAAGTATGCGGACAAGTGTCGCAGTACGGGAAGCGTATCGGGATACAGTTCGACCCGGTTGCGCGCGTCGTAGTACACCTCTGCCAGAGCATCGAGTGGTGCTTCATGGATGCCGCATGCGGCAAAAGCGCGCTGCATGGTGAGTCGGCTTTGGGCGCTAAAGTCGTGACTTAAGTCACGCCGTTTGGCAGAAATCTGCGCGCGCAGTTCACGTAGAGCGGCGATGGGCCAGGCTTTGGCGACCTCGGGGTAGTGCGCATATAGCCAAGTCTGAATGTCACGCGCAACTGCGTTTAAAACCGGTGCCATGGGCCACAAGGTATCATCCAAATCTAGCGTGATGGCTTTGATGGGCATGTTGACGCCTGTTGCGATGTTTTGCTGAGCTGCAGGGACAGAATAGCCAAGGCGCGTGTTTGTGCAAGTGGTGTTTAGCTGAAAACTGTGATGGCACAGCTTATCGTCGTCATTTTTCTTCCTTGTTTTTCAGATCCTCGCTGGCAGCATGAGCGTCTTTGTCTGCATGTCATAAGTTTAAGCTCCCCTCTTTTCATTGAGGCCTCTTTCGGCTACAATAAAACGCTTTACAGAATTGCCGTCTTTGTTTTGTTTATAAGCGCATTTTTGCTCGCTCGAGGTATGGAATGAATTTCCACGAGTATCAAGCCAAGGCATTATTTTCGCACTATGGCATCCCGGTATCACCGGGTAAAGTCGCTAATTCCCCGGACGCTGCCGTTCTTGCAGCCAGAGAACTGGGTGGTTCGCAATGGATGGTCAAGGCGCAGATCCACGCGGGTGGTCGCGGCAAGGCCGGTGGAGTCAAGTTTTGTATGAGTCTGGATGAGGTACATGCGGCTGCCAAAGACATGCTTGGCACGAACATGACTACCTATCAGTCCGCCGGACGCGCCTTACCGGTGAATCTGGTTCTGGTGACGGATGCGATTGACATAGCTAGTGAGCTTTATCTGTCAGTGCTCGTTGATCGTGATGCCAGAGCCATTTCCTTTATTGCTTCCAGGCACGGTGGAGTGGATATTGAGCAGGTGGCCAATGAGACGCCCGAAGATATTCACACTGTTGTTGTGGACTTTATTGAGGGCCTACAGCCCTACCAGTGTCGTCGGCTCGGTTTTGCGATGGGGCTGGAACCTAAGCAGGTGAGCGAGTTAACCCGGATCATGCAGGGTATCTATCGTCTGTTCAACGAAAAGGATCTGTCTCTTATTGAGTTAAATCCACTGGCGGTTCTGGTGAACGGTCATCTTGTACCGCTGGATGCCAAGGTCAATTCTGATGATAATGCCGAGTTTCGCCATGCTGATCTGGCGGATATCCGTGACCTGAGCCAGGAAGATCCTGTCGAGGCAGCAGCAGCGAAGGACAATCTTAACTACGTAACCATGAATGGTTCCATTGGCTGCATGGTTAACGGTGCCGGTCTGGCTATGGCGACGATGGACGTCATCAAGCTGGCTGGTGGCGAACCGGCCAATTTCCTTGATGTCGGCGGCGGTGCCACCAAGGAGCGTGTTTCTGAAGCGTTCAAGCTAATTCTTTCCTCTGCCAGGGTTAAAGCCATACTGGTCAATATTTTCGGTGGCATTGTGCGTTGTGATCTAATTGCCGAGGGCATTATTGCCGCCGTGAAGGAAGTGGGTTTGACCCTTCCGGTGGTGGTGCGCCTGCAAGGCACCAATGTCGATCAGGGTCGCGCGTTGCTGGTTCATTCGGGTCTGGCGATTACACCCGTCGACGACCTCAACGATGCAGCACGCAAGGTCGTCGCAGCAGCCCAGTGATTTTCAGGTAGTTCCCACGCATCTATTGTGGCGTGTGGCTTCTTTTGAGTTGTGCAAGGGTTTTGCTCTTGCCCCATATACGCATGGAAGGACATTTTCATGAGCGTTCTTGTTGACAAGCATACCAAGGTGTTGGTGCAGGGCTTTACTGGTCATCAGGGAAGTTTCCATGCGCAGCAAGCATTGGATTACGGTACCCAGATTGTGGGCGGTGTCACGCCCGGTAGAGGCGGAAGTGAGCATCTGGGTCTGCCTGTTTTCAATACGATGAGCGAAGCAGTCGTAGCTACCGCTGCCGATACTTCGGTGATTTTTGTGCCACCACCGTTCGCTGCTGACGCTATTCTGGAAGCGATAGATGCTGGAATTAGGGTGATTGTGACGATCACTGAAGGTATTCCGGTGCTTGACATGCTGCGGGTCAAGCAGGTGCTACGAGAGCATCCAAAGACAGTGCTGATTGGGCCGAATTGCCCCGGCGTTATTAGCCCGGGGCAGTGCAAGATAGGCATCATGCCGGGTCATATTCACCAGCCAGGAAAGGTGGGGATTGTCTCGCGTTCAGGCACACTCACTTATGAGGCGGTATTCCAGACCACCAACGAAGGGCTGGGGCAGTCCACCTGTATTGGCATTGGTGGCGATCCGATCAACGGTCTCAATTTTATTGATTGCCTGAAGCTATTTCAGTCTGATGCCCAGACTGAAGGTATTATCATGGTCGGTGAAATCGGTGGCAGTGCTGAGGAAGAAGCGGCCGAATTCATTGCTCTGCATGTGAGTAAACCAGTGGTGTCCTTTATCGCTGGTGCATCGGCTCCGTCCGGTAAGCGTATGGGGCATGCTGGTGCCATTATTTCTGGCGGCAAGGGTACGGCAGAAGCTAAATTCACCGCCCTGTCGAAGGCCGGCGTCACCACGGTGAGGTCGCCTGCCGAACTTGGTCGGACGCTCAAAGGTTTGATGCAGGCAAACGCCT
>JAAXIA010000159.1 GCA_012270595.1 Rhodanobacteraceae bacterium
GTCCTCATGTTCGTCTGGCTTAAGAAACACCACCGCCGATGGAAGAACTGCGAGCGCCACATCAATACTAGCCTACAGTTCATCCATTTAGCCTTCCTTGTCTCTCTTGGTTGGGAGATCATAAATAGGCTCTCACACGGATAAACTACGTCCACCATCCACATTAATAACTGTCCCGGTGACAAAAGTCGCATCACGCAGCAACCACAACACAGTGCCTGCCACTTCTTCGGGGCTGCCAGTACGCTCTAGCGGTGTGCGTAACAGTAAATGTCGCTGATCGGCATGATTGCTGCCTTTGTCAGGCCAGAGTATGGCCCCGGGTGCTACCGCGTTAACACGCACATTCGGTGCCATATCCAAAGCCAACGAACGGCTCATCGCCAGCAGTGCAGCTTTAGCCATGCAATAGATGGGATGGTTGGCCAAAGGCCGTTCTGCGTAAATATCCACTAAATTCACAATACTGCCACACGCCTTACACAATGCACCTGCAGCAGCCTGGGCAAGGAAAAACGGCGCCCGTGCATTCACCACCATCAACGCATCCCAATGCGCTAGACCAGTTTGCCCGACTGGAGTCGGAAAAAAGGTGGATGCGTTGTTGATGAGCGCATCAAGGCGCCCGGTGCTCGCCAGTACCTGACGAATAAGCTCGGCAGGAGCGTCTCTATCGCTAAAATCAGCTTGCAAAAGCAACGTGCTGTGACTGCGCTGCTTCTCCAGTTCAGTGACCAGCACCTGCGTATCAGTCAGCGATTGGTAGCAATGCAAGGCCAAATCATAACCAGCGGCATGCAGCATTCGCGCAATCGCTGCGCCCACACGCCGACCAGCACCAGTAAGCAAGGCAACCGGGCGTTCATGGCACGCATTCATACCTTGACCTGTAAGCAATTACACAATGGCACATGGCAAGAATTTCGTACCACGCATTGTTACCTCTCTCGTGCCAATTAGCACATTAAAGGGCACGACACACCACAAAAATACCTATACCAACATTGTTAACCAAGAGAAAATTCCTAGCGCATAACATTACCACTGAAGCAACGCCGAAAAGCACAAAAAAAGCGACTGCCTGTTACCTTTTTAAGGAGGACTTTTTTAAGCTTAAGCCTACTCAAAAAATAATGCGTGTGTAGTGGGCGCTGTTCATACGGACATCGGGTTTAATAGCACCCTTGATCTGCTTGTAGAGGTACATGCCCGTGGCTTTGTCTCTCGGCACCAGAACCATTTGATAACTCGACGGCTTACCATCAAACAGTTCGGTAGCAGTGATCACGCCAACTGCACCCAGTATGTCCTGGTGAACATGGTAGTGAAAATGGCCCTTGATGATCTTATCACTACCTACTACCTGGTATACATAGCCATGCTTGGTAAAATGCATCAGGTAAGATACCCCTGCATTCGGGTTGTCCGGGGCAGAAGAACCATCAACCGTAAACAGGAAAGTCTGACCTTGCAGCATGCCTGGTAAAAGCGTATGCGCGGGCTTGGTGAACGCCAGCACAGGGAGTAGAGAAAACAAGGGCCATACCAGGTAAAGTACAGAGCGACGCACATTCTTCTCCTTGGGTTCTTGAAAAGGTTGGCAGGATCGCATGCCGCGCCACGCCACAATCGTTGATACAGGGGTAACGCGCTCAACTTTAATGCAAGGCATCGGCGTTGACAAATCAGTGGGGCAAACGGTCTTTAGACATTTTCTGGCACTGTCCATTGGCGTGTGCTGCTGTTTTGCATTTTCTTCTTCTGGCAACATGCACGAGCTTTCTACTACGCTAGTGCAGCCTTTTTCACCCCCGACAAGCAGTTCCAATGACACTACAAGCCAACTACGAACAGATCCCGCTCAAGGAATATGCTGAACATGCCTACCTCGACTATTCCATGTACGTCGTTCTGGATCGTGCCCTGCCCTTTGTGGGCGACGGCCTCAAACCCGTGCAGCGGCGCATCGTCTACGCCATGAGCGAGCTGGGGCTGGCCGCCAGCGCCAAGCCTAAAAAATCAGCACGCACCATTGGTGATGTCATTGGCAAGTTTCACCCACACGGTGATAGCTCCTGCTACGAAGCCATGGTACTGATGGCACAATCCTTTTCCTACCGCTACCCGCTGGTGGACGGCCAGGGTAACTTCGGTTCGCCGGATGATCCCAAAAGTTTCGCAGCGATGCGCTACACTGAAAGCAGGCTCAGCCCCATCACCGAAGCGCTACTGGGCGAACTGGGTCAGGGGACAGTAGACTGGGTACCCAACTTCGACGGCACACTGGAGGAACCTGGCTATTTGCCTGTGCGTGTGCCCCATGTGCTGTTAAACGGATCCATGGGCATTGCCGTCGGCATGGCTACCGACATTCCGCCACATAATCTGCGCGAACTGGTCACAGCCTGCATCCACCTGCTCGATCACCCCGAGGCCAATGTGGAGAAGCTTTGCACGTACGTGCCAGGCCCAGACTACCCAACCGCAGCTGAAATTATCACACCACACAAGGAGTTGCTATCGCTCTACAGTCAAGGCAGCGGGTCACTACGTGCACGCGCCATCTACCAGTGCGAGCATGCGCATATTGTCATTACCGCACTGCCGCACCAAGTCAGTCCATCGAAGATACTCGAACAGATCGCCGCGCAAATGCGTGCAAAAAAATTACCGATGATCGAAGATCTACGCGACGAATCCGACCACGAAAACCCCGTCCGTCTGGTGCTAGTACCACGTTCCAGCCGCATACAGGTCAGCGAAATCATGCAGCACCTGTTCGCCACTACCGATCTGGAAAAAAGTTTCCGGGTCAATCTCAACATGATCGGTCTGGACGGTCGCCCCCAGGTCAAGAACCTCAAGCAAATCCTGAGCGAATGGCTGCATTTTCGCACTAACACCGTGACACGCCGTCTAAAGCACCGCCTGCTCAAGGTTCAGCGTCGTCAACACTTATTTGAAGGCTTGCACATCGCTTATCTTAACTTAGATGAGGTCATCGCCATTATCCGCCATCAGGACGAACCCAAGGCCGTCTTGATGGAAAAATTTCAGCTAAGCGAGGAGCAGACTCTCTATATTCTGGAAACCAGGTTACGTCAACTCGCACGCCTCGAGGAAATAAAAATCAATACCGAGCGCCAGCAACTGGAAGAAGAGCAGGCACACATCCAATCCCTGCTGAACTCACCGGGCAAACTTAAAAACCTGATTAAACAGGAGCTAAAGAACGATGCAAAGGCCTATGGCGATGCGCGCCGCTCGCCACTGGTGGAGCGCAAAGTCGCCCAAGCACTGGATGAAAGCGCGCTACTGGCCAGCGAACCTGTCACCGTGGTGCTATCACAACAGGGCTGGATTCGTGCCGCCAAAGGGCACGACGTCGATCCTGAAAGATTCAACTACCGCGAGGGCGATGCGCCACTGGCCACAGTCAATGCACGCACCACGCAGCAAGTAGTGGTTATGGATTCCAGCGGACGCAGCTATTCCACACCGGCACATAGCCTACCTTCCGCGCGCAGCAATGGCGAGCCGCTCACTGGTCGCTTCACCCTTCCCGTCGGCGCCCGCTTCGATACGCTGATCGCTGGTGATCCCGATACACGCCTGATTCTGGCCACAAGTTTCGGCTATGGCTTCATAACCCGCATCAAGTCACTCACCGGACGCAACAGGGCCGGCAAGCAGGTGATCAACCTGCCCACCAATGCCCACATCCTGACACCACAGATAAGTAAGGACCCAGACCACGAACGCCTTGTGCTGGTCACCAGCGAAGGACACCTGCTGATGTATCCGCTCAGCGAACTAAGTGAAATAGACAAGGGTAAAGGCACCAAACTCATCAACATCCCCAAGGTCGGGCTAGGAAACAATAAAGAGCAGCTTGTTGCGGTAGCGATCATCGCCCAAAACAGCGGAAAGATTATCCTGTACGCAGGTCAGCGCACGCTTAAACTGAAATGGGATGATCTACTCGGTTACGCTGGAAAACGTGCGAGTCGTGGCGGTCTGCTACCACGCGGCCTGCGCCGTGTGGCAAGCATGAAAAGTACGCTGTGAGTATCCTTCCCATCCAGCACGACCCATGCCCTTAAGTCACATGCTGAAGGCCCAGCGCTGATATGGTGGAACTTCTGGCGCAAGAATCTTTCATAATAGCTACCGATTTCCACCGCGCACCCTGTCACGCAGCACATTACAAAGGCCGGTCACCATGCCAGAATTTTCCACAACCCTCGCCAGCGTTTTGCTACTCGTCTCCATGATGGCCAAGGTCAGCGGTAACAAACCGCTTCGTCTCACCCTTCCCCCCAGTGATTTTCCCATCACCGGCAGCCAATCAGCCAACAAGTCAAACCGTGTCAGCGCCGGAGTGTACTACGGCGATGCCTCTGCCCCCATGGCGAAGCCATCCCCAGCGCCGAAACACGATGAGTCCGACAATAACTGCATGCACCTCCATGCTGGCGTAGCGCTGGGCATCATCAGTGGCGGCCATATAAGCGGCCATTATCAATCAAGAATTGATCGGATTTAGTAAAAGCTTTGGTGATGGCAGCACTAATGCTTCTGGCATCTTGCATCATCAGCAAGAAGAACTTCTACACTGATCCTTGATTTAACATCGGCTGTACGACCACGACTGCACGCACTCCCCGCGATAGCGCATAACGCCATGAAACGGGCGCTGATCTTCGTCAAACACAAGCGGCAAGAAAAGCCGATCACCCTCCCACATCGGTAAGCTCATCAACTTATCGCGTGCCACCCATTCCAGCTCGCCTTCATGGTTGCCTTCATGCACCCTACCACTGAAACGCTCAATCAAAAAAATAAAGCCCAGCCAGTCCTCACCATGCTTGCCAAAATCCGGCCAGTTCAAGGTTCCACGCAAACGCACAGACTCACAGGTAATGCCTGCTTCTTCATGAATCTCGCGACACATACAGGCAGCAATAGCTTCATCAGGCTCCATCTTGCCACCCAAACCGTTGTACTTACCTAAATGCTGGTCATCCTGGCGTCTATTACGGTGCATCATGAGCACTTGCCGATGATCAGGCGAAAGAACATAACCAAGCGTGGCAACAATCGGCGTATAAGGCATGCTTAAGCAACCATGGCAGCAAAACGGCAGTGTAAACGCTCAGCAAAATCATGCCATCCCCTTAAAGGGAGCATTCTCTTCTGCCAAACTCTACACGACGGAAACAGCAATGACCGCTACCGAATAAGCTTAATGACCGAATCTTGCCGTTTTTCATCCGGTGAACCGCCCATGCCAACTGGAAAAACCTGCCAGATAACCGTCACAACTACTACTTAACTTTGTTGTCATCAAGCCTTCCCGCAGACGGCTCACAATCCTCCCCAATCAGGCTGCTTTGATCAAATCGTCGACGCTCTTTTTCCAATGGCAGGCCCGTAA
The DNA here is from genome assembly GCA_012270595.1 of Rhodanobacteraceae bacterium. Lineage (GTDB taxonomy): Bacteria > Pseudomonadota > Gammaproteobacteria > Xanthomonadales > Rhodanobacteraceae > Rhodanobacter_A. Next base: position 5,438 of record JAAXIA010000159.1, read on the forward strand.
CAATCACATAGGTCGACTCGGCAATATGCGTTGCATGGTCACCAACGCGTTCCATGTTCTTTGCGCAAAACAACAGATGCACATAACCCACCATATGGCTGTGCTCCGTCTCCATATGCGCAACCATATCCCGAAACAGGTCGGTGTGCAATTTATCAATCTGCTCATCGTCACAGCGCAGCTCCAAAGCCTTTGTGACATCCCTGTGCACAAAAGCCAGAAGTGCCTGCCTGAGTTGTTCATTAACCAGCGCGGCAAAATCCATAAAACGTTTTAATAGTTCTACCTCAAGAAGTCGCGTATTGACCACATTAGCCCGCTTGGCGATATTTTTAGCCAGGTCACCAATGCGCTCCAGAGCATTCACAATACGGAAGTTCTGCACGACTTCCTGCAAATCAATCGCTAAAGGTTGCCGCAGAGCGATCATGGTGACAACCGTAGAGGACAATTCATGCCGCCATGCATCCAGTTCCTGATCTTTGGTCACTACACGCTCAGCAAGCAACAGATCATCACTTGTCAGTGCACGCACCGCATCAGCAAGCTGGGCAGAGGCAAAACACCCCATGGCTTCCACCTGGCATCTCAGTCTTTCCAGCTCCTGGTCAAAGACCCTTACGATATGAGGATGCGTCATGCTAAACCTCTCTTTAAACAACGGAATATAATTTCTTCAGAAGAAAGAGATATCGATGCCCGCTCGTTTCTTTATCGACAGGGTAAAAAAACCAGAGCCTCTTCTTGTGGCCATTCTATCATCGCCAAATAGCGGCGCGCGCCTGACGACACGCGAGGTGGTCTCATGCAACCCATCACCCGGGAAAAAATATGCTGTTGTCAGAATGTTGCAGTTTCAGTCATTTAAGCGACCACGCAAAGAGTTTGTCATCGCTTCGGTGATGACTACGTTAACAAAATGGCCTATCATGCGGGCATCGCCATGGAAGTTCACGTAACGCATATTTTCAGTACGACCGGCCAGTTCATTGCAATTTCTGGTACTCGGTCTCTCCACCAGCACGCGCTGCACCCTGCCCACCATGGACTCGTTGATCCTTGTGGCATTGGCATGAAGGGTGTGTTGCAGGTGTTTTAGTCGCTGCTGCTTCACCGGCAGCGGCACGGGGTCATTTAAGTTTGCCGCTGGTGTGCCTGGGCGTGCGGAAAAAATGAAGCTAAAACTCTGATCGAAACCAACAGCGTCGATCAGCTCCATGGTTTTCTCAAAGTCGGCGTCAGTCTCGCCAGGAAAGCCAACTATGAAATCAGAGCTGATGCAAATATCGGGGCGTACGGCGCGCAGTTTGCGAATTTTTTGTCTGAACTCCAGCGCGGTATAACCGCGTTTCATGGCTGACAGGATGCGGTCGGAGCCTGATTGCACTGGAAGGTGCAGAAAGTTGGCCAGTTTGGGAACATTGGCATACGCCTCCACCAACGAGTCGGAAAACTCCAGCGGGTGCGAAGTAGTGAAACGGATACGGCCAATACCCTCAATCCTGGCAATGGCGTGGATAAGCACAGCCAGATCGGCCACCCCACCGTCATGTGTAGGGCCACGATAAGCGTTGACGTTCTGGCCCAACAGATTCACCTCACGTACACCCTGTTCAGCCAGTTGCGCCACTTCCACCAATACGTCATCGAATGGTCGGCTAAGTTCGGTACCACGGGTATAAGGTACTACGCAGTAGGAGCAGTACTTTGAACACCCTTCCATGACGGATACAAAGGCCGTGGGACCTTCAGCCCGCGGTGCGGGCAGGCAGTCAAATTTCTCAATTTCGGGAAAACTAATGTCTACTTGCGCCTGCTGCGTGACACGCCTGGCCTCAATCAATGCAGGTAAGCGATGCAGGGTTTGTGGACCAAACACGAGATCAACAAAGGGCGCGCGCTTGATGATAGCAGACCCTTCTTGACTGGCCACACAGCCACCTACGCCGATCATGACCCGGTTATTACCCTCCTTTAAGCTTTTCCAGCGACCAAGCTGACTGAATACTTTTTCCTGTGCTTTCTCACGGATGGAACAGGTGTTAACAAGGATCAGATCCGCCTCGGATGCATTCTGGACCAGTTTCATCCCGTGTGAAGCCTTGAGTACCTCGGCCATCTTAACGGAGTCATACTCGTTCATTTGGCAGCCGTAGGTTTTGATAAAAAGTTTGCCGCTCATCATTGATCCTGCCATCCTGTCGGAGTCGCTAAAGCATCGACTCATCCGTTCACTTTGGGCTCGCCATTTTACCCGCCTTTAGGCCGTGGAGCCAGTTAAGTGTGCCGATAGATCAAAGAGTTGTATCCCTGCTGAGTGATGGGGAAAAGCTCTGGCAAGAGAATTCAAAAAAAAGGATTCCACGCCCCTGCGATTTACGTGCACGCCTTGGCAGTGGATAGACCGGTTCCCTCAAGGTAAGGAGAGCGACAGCTCTCACGATGCACTACCCATCGCGGAATGATGGTGCCAGGCGTGAGGGCGCGTTTTCGTGTGGCGGGCAACCAAAGTCACCTCAACGTGGAAGGGATAACCGTTACGAAGCCCCGAAATTTCAAGTGTCGTACCTGGCTTGCATGATGCCTCATAGCGCCGCATATCAGCCGGATTGAGAATGCGGTGCGTGCCAATACGCAGCAGGATATCACCTCGATGGATACCTGCACGCGCCGCTGGGCCAGCGGGGTAAACTGCTACTACTTTTACCCCGTGTGCGGTTGCAGGCAGGCCACTACGAACAGCCACCCGCACGAAAGCGTAATTAGCGCCTATCCAGCCACGTACAACATGACCGGTGGCAATCAACTGCTTTATTACGTCACGGGTAATATCCACCGGAATAGCAAAACCAATGCCTTCGGCATTTGCAGACTTGCCAATCATCATGGTATTGATACCCACCAGTTCACCCACGGTGTTTACCAACGCGCCACCGGAGTTACCAAGGTTAATTGCAGCGTCAGTCTGGATAAAGTCTTCTGGGCTTCCCCTGACCAGCTGACGACCAATGGTGCTGATAATGCCCATGGTTACTGTCTGGTTAAGTCCCAGTGGATTACCAATGGCCAGTACCACGTCGCCCACACGCAATGTTTTCTGATCCGCCATGCGCACAGGTTGCAAATGGTCGGCATCAATTTTCAAAACGGCCAGATCACTCTGCGGGTCAGCGCCTACCAGGCGAGCTCTGGCCACGCGACCGTCATACAGCAGCACCTGGATAGCGTTGGCGTTGGCAATGACATGATTGTTGGTCACCACATAGCCCTCGCGGCTAACTATCACGCCCGAACCAAGGCTCTGCTCGGGATAACGGTAGGTACCAACAAACTGGCCGCCAAATAGTTGTTGCATCAACGGATCGTTGTACATGCGAACCGCCTGTCCGGTAACGATCTTGTTTGCATAGATGTTGACCACCGAAGGCGCAGCAAGGGCCACGGCCTGTGCGTAAGAAACGGGTGTCGGCGTTACTCTGGGGGGAGCCCCCCCCCCGATCTGCGACAGCGGACCTGCTTTTCCCCAGTGCAAACGGAGGTACTGGCCAGCGTCGGGCCAAAACAGGCTGATAAGAAAGGCCAGCGCCAACCCAAAGATAACAAAACGAACGATAAAGGCAACGAAGCCAAAGACAGATTTCATATGCGTGGAGGGCCCGTGGAATTTAAGAAATTATCTGGCGCACCATTGTATATGCCAGTCTACCGGCGCTACACTGGCGCGGGCTTTAAGCAAGGCCAGTACTCGGTCAGAAGACACTGGTGGACATTGATACACAAGCATGGGGGTGCTTAGCCATGGATGAATATATCAATCGCGGTCGTCGCCGATTCCTCACTGTGACCACCAGTGCGGTTGGTGGGGTCGGCATCATTGCAACTACGGTACCGTTCTTCCAATCCTGGCTGCCCAGTGCCAGCGCACGCGCCACGGAAGCTCCGGTTACCCAATCATTGAAAAAGATTGAGCCGGGGCAACAACTGATTACCACCTGGCGCAACCTGCCAATTTTCATCGTCAACCGCACACCAAAGCAACTGGCGGCATTGCCAGGCCAGAACCCAAGGCTGGTGGATCCCGACTCCAAGAATACTTCCGCCCACCAGCAACCAGCCTATGCGCAAAACGGCACACGGTCGATCAAGCCCCAGTGGCTGATACTCATTGGCCTATGTACCCACGTGAACTGCGTCCCCACCTACAAGGGTCAAATGAAACCGGAGCCGTTCGATCCAGCATGGCAGGGTGGCTATTATTGCCCCTGCCATCGTTCACGCTACGACCTGGCCGGACGGGTCTACAAGGACGTGCCAGCGCCCAAAAACATGCAGGTTCCACCGTACCACTTTGTGGACGATACCACTGTGCAGATTGGCGTTGGTCCGAAGGACAAAGCCTAAGTGACCAGCAGGTGGCGGCACTGGCTTGAGGAACGGCTCCCGGGGCTAACCAGGATGATCCGTCGGCATGTCACCGCATACTACGCGCCAAAAAACTTCAATCTCTGGTATTACTTTGGCTCGCTCGCCCTTCTGGTGCTACTCAACCAGCTTGTGACCGGCAGTTTTCTTGCCATGAACTACAAACCAGGGATCGCCACTGCGTTTGACTCAGTGCAGTACATCATGCGTGATGTGAACTGGGGCTGGCTGATACGCACCATGCATACCACCGGTGCCTCGCTGCTTTTCGTCATAATCTTCCTGCACACGTTCCGCAGCATCATGTATGGATCGTTCAAAAAGCCACGCGAACTAGTCTGGCTACTCGGCATGCTGCTGTTTGTGGTCGTAATGGCCGAAGCCTTCACCGGTTACGTGCTCCCCTGGGGAACCATGTCGTTTTGGGCGACTAGGGTCGTGGTGGCACTTTTTGCCACCATTCCAGTCATCGGCCCGCATCTGGCCGAATGGATCATGGGTGGCTCCCTGCCCGCTGATGCCACGTTGAACCGTTTCTTCGCCCTACATGTAATCATGCTGCCGCTACTTCTGCTATTTCTGGTCGTGCTGCATCTGACTGCCCTGCACGAAGTAGGTTCAAATAACCCCGATGGTGTGGAGATTCGCTGCGGCCCCAAGGGAAACCGCTGGGGAAAACATTATCCCGCCGATGGCATCCCCTTCCATCCTTACTATACGCTTAAAGATCTGGTCGGCGTGGGCGTGTTCCTGCTGGTGGCGGCCTACATTGTCTTTTTTGCACCAAGTTTCGACGGCTGGTTTCTGGAACGCAACAACGCAGTGATGGCTGATCCCTTGCTCACTCCGGCACACATCCGACCCGTTTGGTATTTCAGTGCCTTTTACGCCATGGTGCGCATGATGCCTTCGTTCGCCGGCACAGCGGTGTGGGGCCCCATCGCCATGTCAGGCTCCATCGCGCTGCTGTTTGCGCTACCCTGGATTGACGTCGGACCGGTCAAGTCAATCCGGTACCGCGGTACCGGCTACAAGGTGGCTCTTGGCATCTTTGTGCTAGCCTTTGTTGGCCTAATGCTGATTGGCAGCAACCTGACCGATGTGCTCTTTCCCTGGCTGTTTGGTGCAAACATCAACCTGACTAAGTGGACCATGATTTTCGGTCGCACAATGATGCTGGCCTACTTTGGATTCTTTGTATTTCTGGGTCTGTATACCCATCTGGGCTGGGAAAAAACCAGACCAGTTCCAGAACGGGTGCGGGCACGTGGCTAAAGATCGGCGCCGCATGATCGCGCTGAGTCTGGCACTGATGCTAAACAGTGCCCTGTCCTTGAGCAAAACCACAGCGGTCTTGCCAACCACCGGCAGGCATCCGCTCGAACAGACGGCTTTGCGCCACGGTGCGCGGATGTTTTTCCATTACTGTGTGGCTTGTCACTCACTAAAATATATGCGTTATTCACGTATAGCACGGGATCTCAAGCTTTCCAGACAGCAGGTCATGACGCATCTGAATCTGACTGGCGGCCGTTTCAACGATCCGGTGATCTCAAGCATGCCCGCAGCTCTGGCAACCAAGGCTTTTGGCAAGGTGCCGCCCGACCTATCCCTGGAAATTAGAGCTAAAGGAGCCGTGTGGGCGTACAATTACCTCAATACTTTCTACCTTGACCCGAAAAGTCCCATCGGCTGGAACAATACGGTCTTACCGAACACCACCATGCCATTCCCGCTGTGGGAACTGCAAGGGGAGCAAGTCGCAGTGGTGGGCAAAGATGGGCACCAGGTACAAAAACTGGAAATAAAACAATTAGGTACGATGAAACCAGCCCAGTACCGGCAAGCCACACGCGACTTGATCGATTTTTTGACCTATGTGTCCGATCCTGCCGCCTTGCAGCGCCGTCGCTACGGCATCTGGGTCATGTTATTTTTAGTACTGTTTACTTTCCTGGCTTGGCTACTTAAAAAAGAGTACTGGAAGGATATACACTAGAGGGTTTTCACCGCCCTCTAACCTTTGCAAGGGAGATGATGCATGACTCAGAGCGCATATTCGCGCACCATGCCCATTTTGTACTCCGGGGCCCGTGATGTTCAGAGTCACCGGATCCGTCTGGTTCTAGCCGCCAAAGGCGTTCGTCACGAGCGTGTCATCGTGGAACCAACCAATCTCCCTGAACAGCTTCTAAGCCTTAATCCGGATGGCGACCTCCCTACCCTGGTTGATCGTGACCTGACCCTGTATGATCCTTCTGTCCTGTGCGACTACCTCGACGAGCGTTATCCACATCCGGCACTGATGCCGATTGACCCGCTATCACGTGCACGGCTGCGCCTGACTGCCGTACGTATCGAACGCGATTGGCTGTCCGAGGTAAAACGTATTGAGACCCATAACAGTACGGCAGCTCTGGCCCGGAAGCGTCTGCGTAAACGTCTGCTAGCTGCGCAACCGCTATTCCGTGCCTCACGTTTCTTTCTTAATGAGGAAATGAGCCTGCTCGATTGCCTGGTTGCACCAATCATCTGGCGTTTGCCATCGCTGGGCATTGATATAGAGCGTGACGGCAAGTCCTCCATCCATTATGGTGAACGTTTATTTCATACTCAGGGCTATACGCGCAGTCTAACCCCTGAAGAAAAGGCCATGCGGTGAATGATGTTTCTTCCACAACCATGAGTTCAAACCGCCCGTACCTGTTGCGGGCCATCTACGACTGGATCACCGATAATGGCTTGACCCCCTACATCCTGGTTGACGCCACCCACAAGGGCGTGAACGTACCAAGGCACACAGTAAAACAAGGGCAGGTGCTGTTGAACCTGGCCATGCACGCAGTCGCCAGGCTGGAGCTGGGTAATGAATGGATCCATTTCCATGCACGCTTTTCCGGTATCAGCCACCAGGTAACCATACCTATACAGGCCGTGCTGGCCCTGTACGCACAAGAAAATGGCCAAGGCATGATCTTTGGCAGCGAAGACGGGAACAGCACGCCACCGCCTGATGACACACCCCCATCCTCACCAGAGACTGGTGAAGGTGAGCGCAAAAAAGCAGCACGCGATGGTGTCAGACTGCGCGTGGTGAAATAGTCGCTGCGATAGGCTTAAGCAAGCGGGCTGACCTCTCAAATAAGGGGTATGCCGCCCATAAGGGGTATGCCGCCCTACATGCACAGCGAAGATCTCTTAAACACTACTTCAAAAGCCAGCTTTACCAGGTTTTGCGTTATGCTTCCCCATCCACCCGGCGAGACTGCATAACCAACACACCACAAACAAATCCGTGCACGCCGCCATGCTCTGCCCTATTTCGCACCCTCCCCTACCGACCAGCCCCAGACAACGCCGCTACTGGATCCCGCCACAGGGGTCAGCCTACGCCTTGCTGCTCACGCAGGTCGCACGCACGCACAAGGGACTGCTGGTCGCGGTAACTCAAGACACCCAGCAAGCATCGATACTGGAAGACGAACTGCGTATCTTTGCCGATGGTCTACCGGTACTGCACTTACCTGACTGGGAAACATTGCCTTACGATATTTTCAGTCCCCATCCGCAAATCATCTCACAACGTATAGCCACCCTGTACCGCCTGCCCGGGATGCGCTGCGGTGTACTGGTCGTACCGGTGGCTACGATGATGCAGCGCCTTGCTCCACATCAACATATCAGCCAGTCGAGCCTTATGGTCAGTCAGGGGCAAAGGGCTGACCTTGGCAATGAACAACGTCGCCTGGAAGCAAACGGCTACCATCACGTGCCGCAAGTCACCGAACCGGGAGATTTTGCTGTTCGTGGTGCATTGCTCGACATCTTTCCCATGGGCAGCGCCCAGCCTTATCGTATCGAGCTGCTCGATGACGAGATCGACTCCATCCGCAGCTTCAATCCAGAAACCCAACGTTCACAGCAACGGGTAGACAAGGTTGAGCTACTACCAGCTCGCGAATTTCCGCTTACCAAGCAGGCGGTGAAGGACTTTCGCCAGCGTATGCGCGAACGTTTTCCGATTGATGTGCGCCATTGTCCGCTCTACCAAGACATGAAGGAAAGCGTCACCCCGGGCGGCATTGAGTACTACCTACCCTTGTTCTTCCCATCAGCAGAAGCCACAGAATCTGCAGAAAACGGACTTGTCACCTTGTTTGATTATCTACCAGCGGATAGTTTATTTGTACTGGGTCAAGACGGCCATGAAGCGAGTGAGGCCTTCTGGAAACAGACCGCCGCACGCTATGAGCAGCGACACCACGACCTTGAACGCCCGGTACTCCCACCCAATGAGCTATACCTGTCTCCAGGACAATTAGGCGAGCATCTAAACAGGCACCCTGTAATAAAACTGGTGAAGCCCCAGCACAAACATGCTGTTGCCACCGGAACCCAGGCCGCACCGGAGTTACCACTGCACAGCAAAGGCAAAGAAACAGGCGCCGCACTACGCGAATTTCTGGAAAACTACCAAGGTAGTGTGTTGATCGCAGCTGATTCTAAAGGACGGCGCGAAGTGCTGTTGGAAACCCTTGCCACCGTCGGCTGGCATCCAGAAAAACTGCGTGACTGGCCCACCTTTGCAAACTTTTGTGCCAGCGGCAAACTAAAACCTGTACAACCAGTTATTCATTGCACAACAGACACACATTCAGATTCCCAGAAAAAAACAGTACGCTCCCACCTGGCCATCACCGTCGCGGCACTGGAGAAAGGCTTTGTAATCAGCCATCCGGCCATCACCGTACTTACCGAACGCGAATTGCTGGGTGAACGTGTCCGCGGCGAGCACCGCAGACGCCGCAGCAGCGCTCGCGATCCAGAAACCATTATTCGTGACCTGAGCGAACTTTCCGAAGGGGTACCTATTGTTCACGTCGACCATGGCGTGGGCCGTTACCAGGGACTACGCGCCATGGCACTGAGTGGCATGCAAGGGGAGTTTATGGTTATCAGTTACGCCAAGGGCGATAAACTTTACGTGCCAGTAGCTCAACTCAGCCTGGTAAGCCGCTATAGCGGCACCGCGCCAGAACTGGCACCACTCCATTCACTGGGCGGTAGCGCATGGGAGCGGGCGCGTAAAAAAGCGGTCGAAAAAGTACACGACGTGGCCGCTGAACTTCTGTCCATCTATGCAATGCGCGAGGCCCGTGGTGGCGAAGCGCTCTCCATCGATCGCCCCTTGCTGGAACAGTTTGGAGCCAGTTTCCCCTTTGAAGAAACTCTCGACCAGGAACAGGCGATCAAGGCTGTACTCAGTGACCTTGCTGCACCACGTGCCATGGACCGGGTGATCTGCGGTGATGTGGGCTTTGGCAAAACCGAAGTCGCCCTGCGCGCGGCCTTTGCTGCAGCCACTGCAGGTAAACAGGTCGCCGTGCTGGTACCTACCACCTTGCTTGCCCAGCAACATTATCGCAATTTCGCCGACCGTTTCGCCG
>JAAXIA010000209.1 GCA_012270595.1 Rhodanobacteraceae bacterium
GCTTTCGGTCGTGCTCATTCTTTACCAATCCACCGGGTTATCCACTTCTTTTGTGGATAAATCAATCAACCACCGCCGATGCACTTGCCAGTGTCTCGTACAGCGCGGTCTTGCTAACCTTGAGATCCGCACAAAAACCTCTTTGCTGATACAAGCGCGGCACAAGTTTTCTCATAAACCATCGTCTAGCCTCTTGCATGGATCATGCACAGGTTACCAAGCCCCGACCACTCCGAACGAAGTCGAAAAATGACTTAAAATTAAAGAATGAATGTACACAACTTGTTGCCCACAGGCAGAGATCCCGTGCGTATCGACATTGCCCATTTACATGGGCAAGCTGCTGATCAGATAATGTCCGGTCAGGTTCATACCCGGCATCGCCTGACTTAAACTTGACAGGAGTTTGAATGTGACCTTCATGCGCCTAAGCGACATCCACCTCAAAGGCAAACGCGTTCTGCTTCGCGAAGACCTGAACGTGCCCCTGGATCCCCATGGCCGGATCACATCTACCCGACGCCTGCACGCTGCCTTGCCTACCATCGTTGCTGCCCACAATGCGGGAGCCGAGGTCATGGTGATGTCGCACCTGGGACGCCCGAAGGAAGGCCATTTTGATCCATCGGCTTCACTTGAGCCGGTGGCAGCATGGCTCCGCGATCAGCTCGGTAAGCCGGTGCGCCTGATTCGTGACTATCTCGATGGCATGACGCTGGATGACGACGAAATTGTCGTGCTGGAGAACTGTCGCATGAATACGGGTGAAAGCGACGATGACGCGAAACTCGCGCGTCAGTATGCCGCACTATGTGACATCTATGTCATGGATGCTTTTGGTGCCGCACACCGGGCACAGGCATCCACCCACGCCGTGATCGGCTACGCTCCAGTCGCTGTAGGCGGTCCACTGCTCTGTGCCGAACTTGATGCCCTGGATAACGCGCTTAAACAGCCTGCTCGCCCATTGCTGGCTATTGTGGCCGGATCCAAGGTCTCAACCAAGCTCAAACTGCTTGAAAATCTGATCAGCAAAGTCGATCAGCTCATTGTCGGTGGTGGTATAGCCAACACCTTTATCGCCGCCATGGGTGAGGCTGTGGGCACCTCACTGGTAGAAACGAGTTTATTCGCTGCAGCCAGAAGCATACTGGCCGCAGCAAAACGGCGTGGCGTCGCTATGCCACTACCTCGCGATGTGACGGTGGCTGCAAGCTTCTCCGCTGACGCGTCGGCCAACTCCAAAATGGTCGGTGCCATCAGGGAAAATGAAATGATCCTGGACATCGGCCCGCAAACAGCGGCCCGCTACGCCCAGGATATTGCAAAGGCCGGCACCGTTGTATGGAACGGTCCAGTCGGCGTCTTTGAATTCGATGCCTTCGCCAAAGGCACCGAAACCCTGGCGCGCGCCATCGCCGCATCCAGCGCTTTTTCCATCATCGGTGGTGGCGATACGCTGGCCGCCCTAGACAAATACGGCATCGCCGGACACGTCTCCTACCTCTCCACAGGCGGCGGGGCCTTCCTCGAAGTTCTTGAAGGCAAGGAACTGCCAGCCATCACCGCGCTCAAAGCCCGTAATGCCACAGCATGATAAGGTTTTGACATCTTCATTAACGCACTTCTATACTAACGCCCATCTATACTCCAGCCTACCATTGGATCACACAGCGCGAATGGCTCTATGAACGTGGTAACCGGATAGACAACAATTCCAAAACCACAGAAGACTTGAGGTCAAGCCCACCCCTTCATTAAAGGTTTATGGTTTGTACGAGCACACTTTAATCGGACTTGACTGGGGCACATCCAGTCTGCGTGCCACCCTCTTCGACAGCACAGGCCACATCGACCAACTCCGCCATCGCCCCTGGGGTATACGTCAACTACCTGAAGGAGGCTTTGCTGCGGCACTGACACAGATCACCGCCGACTGGCCCATGTTACCCATCCTGGCCTGTGGCATGATTGGCAGTCGCGATGGCTGGCACGAGGTGCCTTACCTGAACCTGCCCACCACACCGGCCGAGGTCGGCTGGGCGCTGGCTCGAATTAACACCACCGACCATCGCTCACTCTACCTTATCCCAGGCCTGCGTGATCAACACGGCCCGGATGTGATGCGCGGCGAAGAAACGCAGCTTACTGGAACACTGGCCCTGCGCCCGGAGCTGGCCACCGCATCCACCTGCATCCTTCCGGGAACGCACAGCAAGTGGGTACTCGTGCGAGAAGGACGCATTACCGCTTTTCATACCTTGATGACCGGAGAATTATTCGCGCTGCTTCAACGCCACTCCATTCTCGCCACAGGCGCAGCTATCAGTGACGACGAGGCATTCATGAATGGCGTGCTGGCAGCGCGTCACAGCGGTGCAAAAGGTGCGTTCAGCCAGCTGTTCTCCATTCGCACCTTGATGCTCGAAGGCACGCTGGCTGAGTCTTCAGTATCTTCTTACCTTTCCGGTCTCCTGATTGGCGAAGAATTCCGCATCGCACTGGAAGAAGGCTGGACCATTGACCAATACCCGGTGCAACTCATCGGTGATGCCACACTATGCCAGCACTACCACCTCGCTGCCAGGGGGTTCGGTATTGAACTTGACGCACCGCTGGAACACGCCGCCAGCACTGGCCTGTGGCAGATTGCCCGGTGCGCTGGACTGATTCGCTCGACACCTTGAATTAAGGATACGGCACCATGTTAACTTCCTGGCTTCATCCGCTTCCACTGCTGGCAATTTTGCGTGGAGTCACGCCCGCCGAGACGGGACCCATCGGCCAGACACTGGTCAAGGCCGGTTTTCGTATACTAGAGGTGCCCTTTAACTCAGCACAGGCAATAGAAAGTATTGCCCAACTCGTCGCTGCACTGGGTGATCAGGTCATGATCGGTGCTGGCACGGTAAGGCGTGAACACGATATGGCACTGGTAGCCGCTGCGGGTGGCCGACTGATCGTTATGCCTCACACTGATGTCACGCTGATCCGCGCCACCAAAAGCGCCGGTCTGCTTTGCATACCCGGTGTAGCCACGCCCAGCGAAGCTTTCGCCGCGCTGGATGCCGGTGCTGACGGACTGAAGTTATTCCCCGCCGAGCAGATGACGCCAACGGTTCTCAAAGCATGGCGCGCTGTCATACCGCGCGAAGTAGCGACACTACCAGTAGGCGGTATCACACCGGACACCATGCCGGGGTGGATCGCAGCCGGTGCCAGCGGTTTTGGCATCGGTTCGGCGCTGTATACACCAAACCGGTCGATAACTGAAATCGCTTCGCGCGCCCATGCCTTCGCCAAAGCATGGCAGCGAGAAACAGCAGCAGGCCCAGTCACATCAGTGCAAACAAAGCTCCCAGGACTTTAAGCCGTGAAGATCACCGCCCTCACCACCTACCTGGTACCACCACGCTGGCTTTTTTTGCGCGTCGATACCGATAGCGGTATCAGCGGCTGGGGCGAACCGGTACTGGAGGGTCGCGCATCCACCGTCGCTGCTGCGGTGGACGCCTTATCCAGCTACTTGGTAGGCAAGGATCCGGGCCACATTGAAGATCATTGGAACGTGCTCTATCGCGGTGGGTTTTACCGCGGCGGCCCCATTCTCATGAGTGCCATGGCAGGCATTGACCAGGCACTATGGGACATCAAAGGCAAAGATCTGGGCAAGCCGGTGTATGAGCTGCTCGGTGGGCCGGTACGCCAACGCATCCAGGTTTATTCGTGGATTGGCGGGGACCGCCCGGCGGACACAGCGCATGCGGCACAAGAGGCTGTTGCGCGGGGCTTCCGCGCAGTAAAAATGAACGCCACCGAAGAATGCCACTATATTGACAGTCACGCCACGGTCGAGCGCGTACTGGAAAACGTGCAGGCTATTCGCGACGCGGTGGGCAAGGATATTGGCATCGGTCTGGATTTCCACGGTCGCGTACACAAGCCTATGGCCAAGGTGCTACTGCGCGAACTGGCACCGTTTAATTTAATGTTCATCGAAGAACCAGTACTATCCGAGCATCTGGAATGTCTGCCTGAACTGGCCGCCCTGTCACCCGCTCCCATTGCACTCGGTGAGCGGCTGTACACGCGCTATGACTTCAAGCGCGTACTGCAAACCGGTGGCGTCGACATCATCCAGCCCGACCCCTCACACGCCGGCGGTATCACCGAAACACGCAAGATTGCAGCCATGGCTGAAGCCTGGGACGTGGCGCTTGCCCTGCACTGCCCACTGGGTCCGATCGCCCTGGCAGCCAACCTGCAACTGGATGGCCTATGTCACAACGCCTTTATCCAGGAACAAAGTCTCGGTATCCACTACAACAGTAACAACGATCTGCTCGACTACGTGGTGGATCGTCATGTCTTTAGCTACGAGAACGGTTACGTCGCCATGCCCGAAAATCCTGGGCTAGGCATTGAGGTCAACGCAGCCTACGTAAGCGAACGCGCACGAATCGGCCATCAGTGGCGCAATCCGGTATGGCGCCATGCTGATGGCAGCGTGGCAGAATGGTAACCAATGATGGCAGACTACACTTTAATGACAACTCAATACGCTCACTACCCCAGCCTTGCCGGCCGCAATGTATTAATCACTGGCGGTGCAACCGGCATTGGTGCCGCTTTTGTCGATCATTTCGCCAGGCAGGGTGCAAAAGTGGCCTTTCTCGACGTGGACGAAGCCGGTAGCGCCACCTTGCTCAACACCCTGCATGATGTACCGCATCGACCAGTTTTTCTACGCTGCGACATCACTCAAATCGATGCACTGGACAGCGCCATTAATGCGGCCCGCAGGCATATCGGGCCAATTGCCGTCCTGGTTAACAATGCCGCCAATGACGTGCGCCATAGCCTGGATGCTATCGACTGCCAAGCGTTCAATGATAGTGTGGCGGTGAACCTGCGCCACCAGGTGTTCGCCACTCGTGCCGTCATACCAGATATGCAGAAACTACATGGCGGTTCCATCATCTGCCTGGGTTCTACCGGCTGGATCCAGAAAAACGCCGGCTATCCTCTATACGCCATGGCCAAGGCTGCGGTACACGGCTTCGTCAACGGCATGGCCCGCAAGCTGGGCAAGCAACGTATTCGCATCAATGCACTGGTACCGGGCTGGGTCATCACCGACAAGCAACGCAAATTATGGTTAGACGCTGAGGGAGAAGCCAGTATCGCGCGCTCACAGTGTATGCCTGGCTATCTTATGGCCGACGATCTGGCACGCATGGCGCTATTTCTCGCCGCTGATGACAGCCGCATGTGTACCGGACAGGATTTCATCGTCGATGGTGGTTGGGTCTAAACAGGCGCAATCAGCCGCGCGCAGGGTATTGGCACTGAGTCACGCACTGGGTGAAGGCATTGTCTGGTGCCCACGCAAGCACGCACTGTACTGGACGGATATTCAGTCCGCCACGCTTTGGCGCCACTTCCCGGCCAGTGGCAAACTCCAGCACTGGAAACTCCCCGAACGCCTTGCTTCATTTGCCCTATGCGAGCAGGGAGACTATCTGCTCCTGGCCCTGGCATCAAAGCTGGCGTTCTTTCATCTTGTTGATGGCACGCTGCACATGCTGCATAACATTGAGCCAGATCTTGCCACGCGCTGCAATGACGGCTGCTGCGACCGCCAGGGTCGTTTTGTATTCGGCACGATGCATGAACCCGTTGACAGCCCGCCAGATCAAGCCATTGGCAGCTTCTGGCGCCTAAATACTGATCTGTCACTTGAGCGCCTGCCCCTGGAACATGTCGTCATCAGCAATAGCCTCGCCTTCAGCCCCGATGGTTGCACCATGTATTACTGTGACTCGCTGACACGCACCATCCGTTGCTGTAATTATGGTGACAACCTTTCCAACGCACGTAATTTCGTGGTCATCCGTGATCATGCAGGGGTGCCAGACGGCTCCTGCATAGACGTCGATGGCGGATTATGGAATGCGCAGTGGGGGGCGGGCCGTGTCGTACGCTACCGCCCCGATGGTCAGCTCGACCTCAGTGCACGCATACCGGTCAGCCAACCGACATGCGCCTGCTTCGGTGGCAGTGCACTTGACACGCTTTATGTAACCAGTGCCCGTCAGGGTATGAATGCCCAAATGCTGCGTCGGCAACCCCAGTCCGGTGACTTGTTTGCGCTGGATCTCGGTCAGCGTGGCCTACTCAAACCGCGCTTTGCTGGCATTTCGCAAAAAAACGCCTTAGGGAATCCCTGATCAATGGATGTTCTGAGCAAGCTCACCCAAGCCAGCCATGCCTGCCGACTTCGATGATGGATTTCTCCGCTTTCACTGCTGCGTTTCTGGGCCTTTTTGGCTT